>JAJDBI010000112.1 GCA_029261435.1 Nitrospinaceae bacterium | reverse complement strand
CACCGAGCAATGGGTGCCACAACCTATTGATAAGGTTTTTGAGTTTTTTTCCGATCCAAAAAATTTAGAACTCCTGACTCCCGGTTTTCTGCATTTTAAAATTGTGAAAGTCTCTCACCCTAAGGCCCAGGAAGGAACCGTCGTGGACTACCGGTTAAAACTGCACAGTGTTCCTCTGCGATGGCAATCCCAAATTAAAGGCTGGGTTCCCGACAAACGATTTTCAGATCTGCAAACTCGAGGGCCTTATACTTTCTGGCATCATATCCATGAGTTTTACGAATCTAAGGGAGGCACAGTTATTCGAGACAATGTGGCTTACAAACTTCCAGGATGGGTGCCGGGAGATTTTCTAGCTCACGCCTATGTCAAAAAAGATCTTGAGAAAATCTTTATCTTTAGAAGACAACAAATCGAAAAACTCTTTATTCAAGACCCTAAATCCAACCTCGAATGAGCTTCCAGTAAGCACTGAGCAGAGGGCTCAGTACATAGTCCATTAACGGGTTTTTCATCCCGCTCACAGCAATCGTGCCTCGGTATAACCGGGTAATCTCTTTATCACTTACTGTTCTGAAAGACCTGATTTGCCGGCGTTTTCTGGCAATCTGAGCAAATTGCCCAAGAATTTCAAAATAGCTTTTTACTTTGAGTCCCAACCAACCATGCATCAATGCATGAACAATCTGGGCTAGCTCTACAAAAATCAGAGCAGGGAAAATCATAAGAAGAGTTTTACATTCCATATTCTTGAGAAGTATATGGAGCCGGTTCTTTTCAGACCGATAAAACTTTTGCACGCCTTTGTTAAAATCGTAGTGATGTGTACAAACGGACTTGGGTGTCACCATCAACTTCCACCCTCCCAGCCTGATTCTCCAGGACAAATCATGATCCTCATGATATAGAAACAAGTCCTCATCGAATCCACCTACCTGCTCATACACTTCCCGGCTGAACATGAAGATTCCACCACACGCAGTTTCGGTCAAAGGCAAATCTTTCATATCCTGCTGACCTATCAAATTCGGGTATGACACTCCCGTATAATTCACCACAACCCCGAATGAGTTGATCACCGTTGAATCATTCGGCGAATATTCCTGAGCATCCCGGTGATAAAGAATTTTTGGAATTGCGGCTCCAATTTCATTGTCAGACTCCAACAAATCCACAAGCTGCCCAACACAATCGGACTTCAGCTCAAGATCATTATTTAAAAACAGAAAGTAATCTCCTTGCGCTTTTTTTAAAGCTCGGTTTACAGCTGAACCAAACCCCAGGTTCTGGCCGTTTTCCAATAAGTGCACTGAAGGATAAAGTTCCTTCATCATCGCCTGCGAACCATCCTCAGAGCCATTATCACTGACCCAGATTTCCAGGTTCTCATATTCCTGTTTCAATAAGGATTGAAGGCATTCGGACAGGATGTCCTTGCCGTTCCAGTTCACAACAATTGCGGAAACTTTTTTCATCAAAAAATTCTATCTGCGTCGAGAAACAAAGGGAGAAAAATCACAATCTCATTTTTTCAGAAAAATAATGGCAGTCGTTATGAATCACTCCAAAATCTTTTCATAATATGTATCAGGGTCTTCCGGATCAAATTTCTCATTGGCATACACCAGTAAAACCATATCTCCTTCGCCAACATTCTTGATGGCATGAATGGTTCCGGGGTCTATTCTGATGGTCTTCAGATCGTTCACACCCATCATTACTTCTTGTACTTCTCCGGTTTCCCGGTCTTTAAGCAATAGTTGACCCGTTCCAGTCGGAACACAAAACCATTCCACCTTCCTTGTATGGTAATGGTTTCCCCTCACTTTCCCCGGATAGGCCACCGACACATGTAGCTGACCGAACTCTTTGCATCCTTCCGGCAGTTCACCTCCCAGAACCTCTATCAGCCATCCTCTCTCATCTGACTTCTTGTCCAAATCCTGAATTTCATAATGTCTCATATTCACTTTCTCCCTCGGAAATAGGACAGCGTCTGCTCTATCCCTTTTGCCAAAGAAACCCAGGGCTGCCATCCATATTTTCTGGAAAACTTTGAAGAATCGCAACTATAGGAAGTTTCTGAATTCTTTTTATCCATTAAAAACTCGACCTTTGTGTTTTTGTGGAATCTGCAAATCTGCTTCACGATTTGCTTCAGAGAAATCATCCTCCCGGAGCTCACGTTAAATATCTTCGCCGAACCTTTCACAGATTCAAACCCGGCAAGCATGAATGCCCGCACCACATCTTCGACATAAATAAAATCCCTGCATTGTTGACCGTCTCCGTTGATCACCAAGGGCAAACCCTTTATCGCCCGGTGACACAATGTTGCCACAACAGAATTATAATTCGGCCTGCACCCTGGTCCGTAAACATTTGACATTCTCAATATCACAAATGGAATCCCGGAATTTCTTATAAGGTTTTCCGCAGACTGCTTACTCACTCCATAAACTGTCTCGGGGTTAGCCTTCCCTGTTTCGCGAATGGGCGATTTGCTATTCGCCAGGGTATAGACCTGTGACGAGGATGCAAAAACAAGCCGAGCAGAAGGTTTACCATCATTTAAAATGGATTCCAACAATTGTGCAGTGCCAATGATATTCCCATTGATGATCTCCTCATCAGTGTCTCGATTGACCCCTCCCAAGTGGAAAAAAAGATCGGTATCCGCAACAAACCGTTTGAGCTCCTGCTTTCCAGAAAGTCCCTTCCGACGTGGAAGAGTGACCACCGCTCCCTGCTCCTTTAACGCAGAGTGCAGATGCGTTCCTATAAAACCCTTTGCTCCGGTCACGCCAATACGCATGGATTGTGAATTTCAAAATATAAGGTTTAGGTTCTCACAATAAAGGAAGTTGCCTTGTGGAATCCGACAAGAAGGTAAAATGGTTTAATCAATCCTTTGAGTCGACCAAGTTCAGTATACCTTCTCTTTCTATGCAAAACCAGACGACCCGGATTGTATTCAGTCTGTCTCTCTGATAACCTCTTTCAGCCTCGAGCCAAACTCGGAGGTACCTTTTCTATTATGTTTTTAACGGTATTTTTCTTCAGGAGCTTAAGGCTTATGCGCCTTGTCATTGCATTTCTGGCCTTATTTTTCCTCCTTCTGCCGCCGGTCAGCGCACAAACCCCCTACAAGCAGGCCCTTCCCGGGTATTCCTACCAGTTCCCACGCGATGATTTCTCGCACGACGAGTTTCGCATCGAATGGTGGTATTACACCGGCAACCTGAAAGATGAAAACGACCGTCCGTTTGGCTACCAGCTCACTTTCTTCCGGGTCGGCCTCGAAGGTGAAAATCCTGTCACCAACCCTTCTTCCTGGAAAATTGATCATCTCTATTTCGCGCATATGACCGTCTCCGATATCCATGATGAAAAGTTTCATTTTTTCGAGCGTATCAACCGGAAAGGTGTAAAAAATGCCGGTGCGGCATCTGACCAACTACATGTTTGGAATGAAAACTGGAGCCTGTCCTCAAAAAACAATACCCATCATCTGCAAGCCAGTGAAAAAGGAACAGAGCTTGATCTGAAACTGACTCCCATTAAAAACCGGGTCCTGCACGGAAAAGACGGGATCAGTAAAAAAGGCAGTGGTTCCGGGAACGCTTCGCATTATTTTTCATTCCCACGCATGAAAACCACGGGAAAAATTTTCCTGAAAGGAGAAGCGATTTCAGTAACAGGAACCAGTTGGATGGATCACGAATTTTCCAGCAACCAACTGAACGATAATCTTGTTGGTTGGGACTGGTTCTCCATAAAACTCAACAACCAGACCGAACTCATGCTTTACCAATTGCGCGACAAAAACGGCGGCAAAGACCCGCACTCCAGTGGAACTTTAGTGTCACCAGATGGCAAAACTCGACATATTCTCAACGAAGAATTTTCCATCACTCCAAAAAAGTTCTGGACCAGCCCACACACAAAGGCCACCTACCCGGCTAGCTGGACTCTCACCCTGCCCGAAGGAGAACTCCACGTCACCCCTGATTTCCCAGATCAAGAACTTTATAACCTGCGCTCCATCTCCGGATCTTACTGGGAAGGAAGCGTCTCCATAAAAGGTGAACTGCAAGGAAAGCAGGTAACGGGAAAAGGATACGTTGAACTGGTCGGCTACGAAAAAGCCCTCAAGCAGGAGCTGCCCAGCGAAGCTCTGAGAAAATGAATTGCCAAATAAGAAAGGGATGCCTGCAGGCATCCCCCTCTATACTGCTATGGGCATTCGCCTGACCGCTAGTTGGAAGTGTGCCAGACATCATTATCATAACCACCGCCGCTGGAAATACTACCGCCGATGACCCAGATTTTTTTGTTGAAGACCAGCGAAGTGTGGTTTAGGCGAGCAACCCAAGCCGCACCTGCAGTGGCTTGAACCCAAGTGATTCCATCGGTGCTAGACCAGACATCATTCTTTCTGACACCATCATGTCCACCGAAGATCCACATTTTATTATTGTAGACCAGCAAGGAGTGACCATAGCGAGTAACCCAGGGCGCATTGGCTGTGGCTTCAGCCCAGGAGATGCCATCGCTGGAATACCAGACATCGCCTTTATGGGAGCCATTGTTGGTTCCACCGATGACCCACATTTTGTTGTCATAGACCACTGAGCTGTGGAAAATGCGAACCGACCATGAAGCGGAGGCTGTGGTCTGGGTCCAGGCAACACCATCCGTAGAAGACCAAACATCATTCTTGTTGGAGCTACCTAACCCACCAAGGACCCACATTTTTTCTCCACTTCCATCATCAAAAACCACCGAAGTATGGATACTACGGGCCGACCAACCGGCAGAGCCGGTAGCTTGAGTCCAGGTAATTCCATCCGTACTGGACCAGACATCGTTTTTATTAACTCCATCATATCCACCGATGACCCACATTTTATTATTGTAGACCAGTAAAGTGGGGTTTGTACGTGCAGACCAGGCCGCATTGGCAGTGGCCAAGGTCCAGGTGATGCCATCACTGGAATACCAGACATCATTTTTATCAACTCCATCAGTTCCTCCCATGACCCACATTTTATTGTCATAAATCACCGAACGGTGATAAATGCGAGCTGACCAGTCGGCAGATGCAGTCGCTTCATTCCAAGCGCTTCCATCAAAGAAAGTCTGGTTGAGTGGAATGAGACCTTCCGAAAAACCATTGGCATTTTTCACTTTCAACTTATAGTTGCCAGTGCTCAAACCTTGAGGAACACGCACGATGACCTGCTGCGGGTTATCGGAGCTGGCAAGCACCGTCGAAGAAATTCCTCCCACTGTCACAGTGGGATTAGCTTGATTGACCACCAGATTCGTACCGTTCAAATCCAATGCCGGTACAACTCCTGTACCCGGATCGTATTCACCCAATCCCGCAAAAGTGACTTCCACTCCATCAGTACTGTCTTCCACATTCGCAGGTGGCGCGGAGATGGTGATCTGACTTCCGTCAGAGTTTACTGTGACTCCTGTTCCACCCACAATCTGGGTTTCCAGAAAATCGGCAGTGTCTCCAGAAGAAACTTTAACCTTGTCATCGTCTAGTCCACTGAAGTTTGTGATGGTCTCTGCTCCCAGTGTGATTTGAGTGGTCGCTTCGAGGTTGGTGAAATGTCCTTCTTTGGGATTGGTAAGCCCTATAGGCACGCCATCCAACACAATGGTCTGCGCCCCCACTCCTGTAGAAACCAACAAAAAACTGAATACCGTGAAAAATGCCAATTGCTTTTTCATGCTTAAACCCTCCTCTAAATATTAGAATTGAATATTATTCGACTGGGGATTTATTGACATGACCATAAACTTAATGCAAGCAACATATCTCTAAGGCTGGATCAGGAGAAAATACCATGCGATTTCTCAGTGGATTTTGAGAGGAGTATTTTTGATGTTGATTTACATAGAGGAACACCATGTATCTCTTGTGCTATTCTTTCGCAATGGATTTTGATATTGAAAAGATGAATAAGCTTCCAGCCGGGGAGCGGTTTTTTGATGTGAACGAGATCTGGTATTTCATGAACCGTTGGGTCGTTCGCCTGTTGTATCCCACATCGGTCACGCCAAACCAGATCACTTTTCTTTCACTGGTTTTTGGTTTGGCTTCAGCCGGACTTTATGTTTCCGGAATTCCTGACGCTCTGGTGTGGGGAGCAATCTTTCTTTATGGAAAAGTATTTCTCGACAATGTCGATGGCAACCTTGCCCGCGTGCGGGGCACGACATCACGTTTCGGCAGGTTTCTCGACTCGCTGGCTGATTTCCTCGTCACCGTTCTGGTTTATATTGCTGTAACGGTGTATCTGGTTCGGACAACAGGAATGCAGGAGTACTGGGTTCTGGGACTGCTTGGACTACTGGTCTGCTTCATGCAAAGCACGTTTTTTGTTTTTTATCTTGTCAATTACACATCCCGTGTAGGTTCCTACGAAAAAAACCGAGTGGACGAAAGCGTAACCGAAGAAGATAAGCGCAAAGTAGAAGAAGGCCAGACAGACCCCTGGGACCTGAGACTGCAAACGCTGTTTGTCTGGGCATACGTTTGGCAGGATAAAGCCGTGGAACAGCTGGATGCTATGTGCAGAAGACTTGCACGGGTCCCCGACACCGAAGAGGCTTTGCAGAACTGGTACTCTGACAAAAAATTTCTGGCCTGGGTCAGCCCCTTATGCTTATGCACCAACAACGTGATGCTGGTATTTTTTTCTCTACTGAATCAACTGGAATTATTCATGATCCTACTGGTCACTTTCATGAACGTATACAGCTTAGGTCTACTAACTTGGAAAGTTTTTAAACAGAGAGGAATACAGCATTAATTCTTTGAGCCGAGAAAAACTTTTGCTAGCCAGGAAAAGCCATTACAGCAGGCCCCACGCCGAGTGGAGGTTAGCAGAGGCCGCAGATGTGACAGATAGCCGTATCACATACGGGAGTGTGTGCGGCTTTTAATCCGCGTTGATAATCTTCCCAAAGGAAGTTCTCACGGTAACCGTGATCCACAATATCCCAGGGAAGGTAATCATTCTTTTCATATTGCCGGTAAACATACTCATCAACGGGATGCTCTTTCAACGCGCTCTTGGCATCATGACCGTTATTCAAATAAGTTTTGAAAAATTCCTGCGTATTCCGATCTCCCCGCGACAAATATGTTTGCAGGTAGGCTTCGTTGGGAGAACCAAAACTCATTTTAAGATACGGTATTTTCCCCAGAGCCTTTCTCACCCGGGCAAACTTTTTCTTTAAGCTCTTCACCGATTCCATCGGGTGCCATTGAAACGGTGTTCCGGGTTTGGGCACTAACGGACTCAGGCCAATCGTCAACTGGCCAATACGCCCAAGCTTCCGGCACTCCTCGACATAACCTTCCTGCACCCTCTCAACAAGCCGAATGAATTGGTCAATATCATCTTCCGTTTCTAAAGGCAGTCCAATAATGGAATAGATTTTTAAATGAAGAATGCCTTTGCGGGTGAGGAACCGACACTTCTCAACGATGTAGTCATCGGTTGCGGCCTTATTAATGACATCGCGCATTTTTTCAGAAGGAGCATCCACAGCCACCGTCAGAGTTTTCTGACCACTTTGCAGAATCAGATCCACCAACTCATCGGTGAGCGTTTCCATCCGCAAAGAAGAGAACGAAAGTTTCTTACCCTGTTCGGTAATTTTCCGGGCTAACGCTGGCAAGTCCGGGTGATCGGTCACTGATGGCCCGACCAGACCGATGGTCTGCGCTGATTTACCAAGGCCGGTGAGCAGGGTATCCATAGAATTATATGTTTTTTCGAGATCGGGCAAACGAGGAGGACGGTATATAAAACCTGCCGTGCAAAACCGGCAGGCCCAAATGCACCCTCTTGTAACCTCCATCAATGCCATATCTTTGAAAGTAGAGTCTTCATCATGCAGAACCGAGTGTGTGCAAAGTGATTCCTCCTTCACTACCCAATGCCGTACCACACGGGCAGGGGCACTCTCTAAAGGTAAAACGCCTACTTGCAGGCCCTGCTCCATCCGAGGACGATAATGCTGCGGCAAATAAATTCCGGGAATGGAAACTGCGCGTTCAAAAAATTGATCCCGATCTTCGTTTTCGCGCAACAAGCTAAAAAAGTCTTCGGCCATGCCTTCGCCTTCACCAATGTACAGAACATCCATACACTCTGCCAACGGTTCAGGATTGATGAATATCGCCGATCCCCCTGCTGTTATCATCGGAAAAGAAGCGTCTCTCCCCTTGCGATCCAGCGGAATACCAAAGTATTTCAGGGCCAGCACCGTGTTCAGGTAATCCGGTTCAAACGAAATTGAAAACGCGATAACATCGAACTCAAGCGGGTGCATCTGTAGATCCATCGAACGCAATTCTTCGCGTTCCAACGATTGCGTTTCCGGCTTCCACCCAACGGGCATGGCAAAACGGTCACAAACCACTCCTTCAATTTTGTTCAATAGAGAATAAACCTGCTGGAAACCCAGGTTGGCCATAGCCACATCCCGAGTGTTGGGGTAAACCAGAAGCACCTGCAAATCATTGCGTGAAATAGTCGAGTCGAGGGCCGATTCGGCTGAATGAGAAACCTGCATAAATACCGAAAAAAAAATTACTTTTAGTTATTAATTAAGAGTTATCATCATACTCTAAATAATGGCACTGAGAAAGGAAACCTCAATAAATGCTGGACCCGGAAGCCAGAATGAAAGACTATCTGCAAAAAATTGCGGCGGGTCCCCGTTTGAGTAAAGACTTAACCGCAGCAGAAGCCGAAGATGCCCTGAACCTGATTCTCGATGATGAGGTTTCAAAAGTCCGCGCTGGAGTCTTTCTCATTGCCGCACGTATGAAACTGGAAACCCTGCCCGAAAATATCGGCTATTGGCGAGCCTTGCAAAACCACGTTGTTCCAGCATCGGTTGACTTTGATCAACTCCTGCAAATTGCCGATCCTTTTGACGGATTCCAACGCATCCCCTATTTCGGGTTTTACGCCATCCCGGTGATTGCCCAACTTGGCCTCCCTGTTTACGGTCATTCGGCATTACCGTTACCACCAAAATTCGGCATCACCTTCGAAGACATTTTGCAGAACCATTATAAAGTGGCAGAAGGAAAACAACGTCTGGCGTTGCTGGAAAAACATCAGTTCGGTTATCTCAGCACCGCCGACACCCTGCCACAATTAGAAGCGCTAAGACCTTTACGGACTGAAATCGTTAAACGCCCAATGCTCGCCACTTTGGAAAAAATTCTAATGCCCGTCAAAGCTCGGAAAAATATTCTCGCCACCACCTACTTCCATCGCGGCTACGAAACAGCACTCACCGAAATCGGAAAACTCAGCCAGTTCGATAAAGTTATCGTCGGAAATGGTATGGAGGGCACCACTTTGTTCGGTGTACACAAAGAAGCAAAAGTATTTATCCAGAATAGCTCTGAAGAAACTGAACAAAAAAACCTTTCCCTCAAAAACCTGTACAACGAAGAAACAGCACAACGTATTGCCGAAGCCCACGAAGAATTAAAGCCGATAACATCCAATCTCGAAACAATAGTGAAACTTGGAGAAAACGCATTAAAAACGGGAAAGGGGCCGGCAAGCCTGCAAATAGCCAGTCAGGCAGGGACATTGACTCACCTTTGCGGGGTGTTCAACACCTCTCAGGAAGGGTTTGACCGAGCCCTTGCCCTCCTTGAATCCGGAAAAGCTTATGAATCGCTCATGCAATGGACTGCTGGAAACTAATCATTAGATCCTCTCGGCGAACGTTGTGGCACAAATTACAAAAATCTTAATGTCTCCAAACGACCCAAAGCGGACATTGAATATTTGAAGTTCGCCAGCCTCTCACAGCATTCTAAGTCAATTGATAAAGTATTTAGTAACCCCTTCAAAAAGCCGACTGATAACTAATCAGAAAAATCTACAGTTTGGTAGTGGTCTGTTCCATTAATTTATTAGGCATTATTAATTCTCCTGGGGAAAACGAGCCTATCCTAAACGTTTTTTCTGTAACGGTAAAAAGCGACTCTCTTGGCGATTTCTTGAGCGAGATAATTAATTAAATCATTTTCTGTCCCAAACTCAGAGTTCGTTTCTACGTCATCACCTCGCTTCTCCTGTACTTTAAAACCGGGTTCCGCCTCTATATTTACTTTGTCTTGCCAAAGATTGGTGTTCCAGTACTCTTCCTTACTCTCCAGTGTTATAAAGTTCGGTTGGATGGTCCAACTGATAAAGCTCGAACGGTCTATATCATTGCCAACCTTTAATGTTGCATGGCCATCCAGAATATTTGTCTTGGTATATTCTGGTTCGATCGATGCGACAAGGTCATTCAGGAGAGCACAAATGAATTTGAAGTTATCTGCTTGATGAATCCGTAATTTATCATTCTTATCTTCGTAGTCCTCCCACTTTTTCATTTCGGCTTGGATGAGTTTCTGGATTTCGTCTTTTGGGTTCATTTCAGCCTTCTTTCCTGATGAAAGTTTGGTTTAATAATGATTATGGATCAATTCACCTGAAGCTTTTGAGGTTTCAATGTAAGTGAAATTGTCCAATAAGAAATACTTAGAAGCAGTACTAATAGCCCATACATAAGGATTTCGTTTGTCTTATCTGGAGAGAGAGAAACAATTAATATTTTCCGAATCAATGCCGCAATAGCAAGTGTTATAAATGCAACCAAGGCAGAGCTTCCACCGCTCAAATGTTTAATTTCCTCATTGATTAACTCAATCGCTGCCCAAAGTATCAGTAGACTTCCTAAAGTGGTTAAAATGCCAATTTCAATAGAAGCGTTCCCTGAAAACAAGAGATAAATATCATACCCGAACAACCCAATCGCGAAAGTTGCCACCATCACAAGGGCTCCCATAAGCAGATAATTGAAATAGGCCCCAACAGTATGTAGATATCTAAGTAACTTAACTTCAAGCCTGGAAATGGATGAAGATTGGCTTGTTTCAATTTCTCGAACGGAACCCGTTAAAATGTCTAAGTTAATTGCCAGGATTTTTTCAATTGCCTTAATCCTTTTGGACAAGTAATTATCGTCATAATTATGCTTCTGGATAGTGTCTATGGTAAATGTTGGAGTAAAGTAAAATAATGCCATCATATGGTGGGTAGGGATTGCCAACTTTGCGTGTGCCTCTCTGATTTTTGCAAGACTTAAAAAATAATCAGCTCCATAAGCCCCAGCGAATAGGTCAAGGTACCATTGACGAATAATGTCGCGATGCTGATTGAATGCCAGATCATTTTCAAAGAATTCAGAGACATTTCCGAGTTTCCAAATCGACTCATAAAAGCCATCCAAAAATTCAACGACATGAGATTCCAAGTGAGGTTTCATTTGTAGAAGTAAACCTTCATCTGCCTTAGTAAAGGAGTATTGGACCTTCAAAAGGTCCAATGATTCCGACATTATGTTTTTCATTTGATGGTCAGTGTGGTTTTCTTCAAATCAATTTTTTGTGAACAGAAATGATTAAAACTACCTATTTGTTTAATTTGAGTAATTCAGCTAACAGCGTTCATAGCGATCAACCGCAATGCGTATGCTTGCAGAGAAATGGAAATGGAAGAAAGAATGACAGGGGAAAAAGAATCAGGTCGATTGAGTGAAATACCTAAAACGATAAAATTAGCAATCATTGAAGCGACCAGGGTAAAAAACGCAAGGTCTTCCATCTTATTCTCTTGTGACAATCAATTCGCCCTTGTTCCATGAGCTACTGGAAGACGACTTATTCAACTTTCGATCAATGCCTAAAATGGTTAATTGAATGTCATTCACCGAAGATTCGATGTATCCCAGCAATCTTTCTACGTTATTTACTCCATCCATAATTTTTATCGAATTTTTGTTTACTGATGAGCAGTTGTTATGGTTTTTGTTTATATCAAGGGACGTATTTTCTGCTGCCACCGCATGAGAGGGAGCGATCCATCGGTCAAAAACATTGAGGATTAATGCAATAGTGAGAACAGTTAATATGATTTTTGTATAACGATCTGTGATCATTTGGCCTCGATTCTTGTTTAGAGAGTTTTAAGGTGAAACCAGGGTTTCTGGATAATTGCTATGGTGTTTCAACTTTTTGTTGAGCTTTAGTAGACTTTGACCATGGTCGCCCTCTTTTATTTTTCCTGAACATTGACGGAGTTTCCAGTTGCTTGTTAGAGCGTGTAATTAAAGTTCGCTCTGATATGATCTTTTTTAATTTTCCGAGGCTATCGAAAACTTTGACTTCATGCATAGAGCCACCTGCCTTTTTAACTTCAAGCATTGAAGGTAAATAAAAAGCCACTCCAAAGGGGGAGTGGCAATATTTAGAAATCCCGAGTTGTGTTTTATTCCCCAAGCTCGATTAGTAATAGAGGAAAGGTTACTATCAGAATACTCTGACTAGTTCATATAGCTAGGTAATTAAGATTAATTTTGGTTAATCTTCCTTCACAAATAGTTAGATGTTTAGCAAGAATAAGTGGGGTATTGCTCGTTTTCTGGAGCAGATTACCGTTGTGAATAAAATACAGGGTAGGCAATCTGACACCCCAAACGCTTTCTTTTACTTCCCTATTCTAAAAGGGGTCATAATGAATAGTTACCTTTCACTATATAAGAAGGAGAATTATGACCGAACATAATTTAGGAAAATGGCAACATGTACACGATGGCCATGGCAAAACATTTACCGTCGGTGAGCAGCAGATAGCCATGTTTAGCATTGATGGTGAGGTTTTTGCTTTTGACGATGAATGCCCACACGTGGGAGCTTCTTTGGGAACCGGCAAACTAAATGGCAAACTGGTGACCTGCCCCGCCCACGATTGGCAATTTGATATCACCAGTGGGGAATGTATTACTCTCGACAGGTGTGATGACGGGTGTTACGTTGACACTTATCCGGTAAAGATAGAAAACGATGAGATAATTTTAAGTCTGCCTTCTTAGCTATTTTTTATTGACCGTGGCAAATCGCGACATGACGTAGTCATGGATGCTGACTTACTAAACCTTAATCAAAACTTCGAAGTTGCACAAATACTGCGAGTCCCTTGCGGGACTTTTGAGCACACATCATTCCATTCTCATTTTATTAGTGCTTTCGTAACGTATTAAAATTTTTGGATTATCAGACGAGCCTCCTGATCTTGAACGGTTATAGAAGTGTGGTTCGTCGGCCTCCCACTCGGGAAACAAAGGTTCGATTACCCTTGAGGTTTCCACTCTACGTAATCTGTGCTTTTCGAAGTGGTAAATGTCCGCTTTTGGCCGATAGCCGACAATTGTAAAATTGAAGTTCGCTGACGTCACCCAACATTTCAAATCTACTGATAACTAATCATTTACTTGGACAACATCGGTTCAAGCTGTTGCCAGACCAGATCAGTGACAATGCTGTATCCTGAAGAAAGAGGATGCAAACCATCGGGCTGAGTATGCGCACGTTCCCCTGCGACCCCCTCCAGTAAAAACGGGAGAAAAATCAAGTCGTGTTTTTTAGCAAGCTCAGGAAAGACTGTTTCAAACTCCCGCATATAATCTTCACCATAATTAGGCAGGGCCTTCATTCCGGCAAGTAAAATTTGCGCGTTGTGTTCGCGGCAGATTGCAATCATGGTTTCCAGGTTTTTCCGCATTTCAGCGACAGAAAGTCCGCGCAACCCATCATTGGCACCCAATGCCAGAATGACGATTTCCGGTTCATGCTTCATCAACCAGCGGATGCGGCGCACACCACCGGCAGTGGTGTCTCCACTCACCCCGGCATTGACCACTTTATGCGGAAACCCGGCAGAGGTGATCTTCACCTGCAACCTGGAAGGATAGCTCTCTTCATCCTTCACGCCATAGCCCGCCGTCAAACTGTCTCCAAACGCTAAAACCACAGCCTTCTCCTTCGATAATACCGGTGTCGAGGACAACACCAAAAACGCACCCAGCAATAAAACTGCGCGAAAAGTATGTATAAAGTTTAGCAAAACGACCATTATATTTTTATACTACAATATATAAAAATCTGACACTAAATGGTAACAGCCTTTGATTGAAACAATCGGTTTAGTAAAAACCCTGCACGGCGGTGGACATAAAGTCGAAATTCTGAAATCTATCGACCTCACAGTTCCTACAGGCCAGTTTATAGCAATCACCGGACAATCGGGAAGCGGTAAAACCACCCTTCTCAGCCTGATCGCAGGGCTGGACACCCCGACCAGCGGTCAAATCGTGATTGACGAGCAGGATATCACGAAACTCGATGAGGATGAACTTGCGCTCCTGCGCGGAAAACGGTTTGGTTTCATATTCCAGAATTTTCACCTCATCCCTACTTTGACAGCACTGGAAAACGTAGTCCTTTCAGCCGAATTGAACAACACTCCCGGCGCGACCAAAAAAGCCACAGATCTTTTGGGCACTGTAGGTCTGGGCGACCGTCTGCATCATTACCCCGCACAACTTTCCGGCGGAGAACAACAACGCCTGTCTCTGGCCCGGGCTTTTATCAATGAACCCGATATCATTCTCGCCGATGAACCCACAGGAAATCTCGATTCCAAAAACAGCGACCGCATCATCAAACTCATACTCGAACTTCATAGAGTGAAGCAGGCCACCATTATACTTGTAACACACGAACTCCATGTTGCCGAACGCTCTGAACGCATTCTGACCCTTGCGGATGGACAGATCATTTCAGATCAAACGAATCCATGAAAACTTCGCAATTAAATCTTCGACAACTTTTTGCATTAGTAATCGCTGAGTCGCGTGGCGCCAAACGCAGGATGCTGTTTTTTGTTCTTTGCATCGCCATCGGTGTCGGCGCTGTGATGACGGTTAAAAGTTTTTCCAACCTCGTCGGAGAAACCATACAAGGTCAGGCAAAAGGACTGTTATCCGCCGACCTTGCTATCAAGGGAAGCTGGGAACAAAGCCAAAAAGACCTGGAGTATCAAAAAAATGTTTTACCTGCTGAAACCGAGTTCCTTTTTATCAAGGAACTTCACGGCATGGCGCAATTCAAAAACCCCAAGGGAGGAGAAAAACCAGCCTCCCTGATCACCGAACTCAAAACCATTCCCATCGATGGACCACAATATCCCTTCTACGGAGAATTTAAAACCCAGCCACAAAAACCATTACAAGAGTTGTTAACTGATGGTGGTGCTGTGGTAGAACCTTCCTTCCTGTTAAAAACAGGTTTAAAGCAAGGAGAGCTGTTTTCTCTGGGGAAAATCAAAGTGCGCATCAATGGGGTCGTGCTCTCAGAGCCGGATCGCATCTCAAGAGCCTTCAGTATAGGCCCACGGGTATTTATTTCCCGCTCCTCTTTGGATGAATCCGGGCTGGTTCAACCGGGGAGCCGAGTCAAACACAGAACACTCATAAGACTGCCCCGCAGCTTTGACCTGGAAAAAGCCCAGGTGCTTCTGGAGACAGGCTTGACCGACAAATCAACTTCTGTTCGCACCTATAAGGACATGCAGTCCTCTTTATCCAGCTCAATTGAACGCATGGGCCAATATCTCGGTGCCCTCGGTGTCATCGCCCTGCTCATGGGAGGCATCGGTGTCGCCATGATCGTGCGAACCTTCATGGCACAGAAACTCGACACACTGGCGATTTTGAATTGTCTTGGAGCATCATCCAAAACTTTGTTCAAAGTGTATTTGCTTCAATCCATGTTGATGGGTCTGGCAGGCAGTCTTTTAGGTGTGGGCCTTGGATTCTCACTCACGTTCCTGCTTCCGCCAAAAATGGAAGGACTGATTAATCTAACTCTTGAACCGGTCTTCTATTGGGTCCCGGCTTTGCAATCACTTCTTCTTGGTTGCACCACCACTCTTTTGTTTTGCATGTGGCCTTTAATCCGCGCAGTAAGAACCCGACCCCTGCGCCTGTTCCGCCGCAACTTTGAAGAGGAAGAAAAGCAGGGAACTCGATGGGAAGGGTGGCTCGCTTCCCTGACACTGGGGCTGGGCCTGGCCGCTATGATTTGCTGGCAGGCAGAATCCATAAAGCGCGGCTTGATTTTTCTGTCTGCGTTGGTGATTTCAGCAGGAGTGCTTGCACTGGCATCTTTTATTCTTTTAAAACTTTTAAAAACGTTGCCTCAATCCGGCTCCATGACCCGTCGTTATGGAATGTCCAATCTCAGTCGACCCAACAATCAGGCCAACGCCATCATCACCTGCCTTGGCATGGGCATCATGTTGATTCTCACTGTCCGACTCGTGCAAATGGATATGCTGGCAATGTTGAACAAGAATACCGAGGTGAGTCCGCCAAATTATTTCTTCATTGATATCCAGCATGATCAGAAAGAAGTTTTCACCGAAGTTCTTAACAGGGTCGCGCCAGAAGCAGAGCGCACCCTCACACCTCTGGTGCGCTCACGTCTGCACAGTGTTGATGAAAGGCTGATCGCAGACTGGGTGTATAAGGACAAGAAACGGGAAGAGTGGTTCATCAATCGCGAATTTGTTTTAACCTATATGGCCGGTCCACCCCCGAAGGACAACGAAGTCATCGAAGGGAAATGGTGGGATGAAACCCGTGCCAATAATTCCGAAGTATCCCTGGAAGAAGATGCGGCAAAAAGATTGAAAGCTAAAATCGGATCGCAGCTCACCATCGACATTCAGGGCATTCCTGTTAGTGCCACAGTGACCAGCATCCGCAAAGTAAACTGGCGCAACATGCGCACAAATTTCTACATGATCTATTCACCCGGAGCCCTGCAAGACGCTCCACTGACCTATGTAGCCACAGTCAATGTACCTGACTCAATAGAGATGCAACTGCAACACGCCGTTGTAGAGGCACTGCCCAACATCACCGCTTTAAGCACACGCGATATTGTCAACACTCTTAAGTCCACGGTTGCCAGGCTGACCACTCTTGTCGATTTCATGTCGGGATTCGCCATTGCCGCCGGACTGTTCATCCTCTCCGGTTCTATCGCGTCTACCAAGTTTCGACGTCTGCGAGAATCGGCGGTTCTAAAAATACTCGGAGCAAGGCGCAAAGTTGTCGCCTCCATTTTAGGAATCGAGTACGCCACACTGGGAGTCATTTCAGCATTCGTAGGTATCGGACTGGCGCAGGGACTTTCCTGGGCGGTGATGAAGTATATGATCAAATCCGACTGGCATTTACAACCCGTCACAATGGCCTGGGGATTCTGGTTTGCGGTTTTGATCACAGTCGCTACAGGAATCTTGAGTAGCCTTGATGTGATTCGCGAAAAACCCTTGAAGACACTCCGGGAAAGTGAAAACTAACCGGTCAACGACCAGTGGCAAAAAAAAGACGGAGGAACTAATAATGATTTACAAAAGCACCACAGTCATCGTCTTGTTCTTGCTGAATACCATGTCAGCCTGGGCCGAACCTTACGAGGCACCCCCCTGGGTACCTCCACCGCCGCCAAAGTCCCGGGTCCATCTGGTCGATAATGGCGATGGAACATTGACCGAAACCAAGACTCATTTGATGTGGACCCAAAAAGACAGCTATGCCGATCTAGGAAAGTGTTTGAACTGGTATCAGGCCAGGGAATATGTCGGGAACCTTGAAACAGGCGGGTATAAAGACTGGAGGCTTCCCAAGGCCATCGAATATGGAATGATTTATGACGATACAAAAGAAAACAACATGGCCTGGGACCACAATCCGGAAGAACCTCTAGCCCTGTCGGAACTCTTTGCCGATGGAGCGGCCTATTGGTACTGGGCCGCAGAGTTTGATGAAAATGATCTTGCAGATTGTTGTGCCCGCACGGCTTATTTTGTAACCGGGCGTGCTTTTTGGCGCAACCTAAGCAACTGTCAACATGGCGGCGTCCGTGCCGTGAGGAGTTTGAATTAATGGGTTGGCTAAAAAAAAATCTATCTACCTCCCCAAAATTTGGAACTCCAAAAATAAAAAGAGCATGTTCCAATAACCAAAAATATACACATCAAGAACTGGACTTGAAGACACAACAAGAAAACACATAAACACATGAAAACAAATCACTAACCAAACAAAAACTTGTTTATCCCCCGCAAACCCCTTCCAAAGTCAAACCTTTCGGGTATAATATTTTTTCGGTTTACGAAAAAACAACCCACTCCAATTTAGATATTCTAAGAGAGGACAAAGAACATGAAAAGCTTCAGGCATTGGGCCGCTTTGTATATTCTATTTTCCATAACGGGTTGCATGTCAACATTACCCGAATTACAAAAGGTCGATGAGAATCAGTTTCTGGACCAGAACTGGTCGACAGAAATACGGCAGAAGTTTTATTACACCCCACAAGGAACGCGGGTTCTTCCTTATGACTGGTTTGTGTCTCTTGAACAACCCACCTTAACTTTTTTCAGCGATCCCGAGTTACTCAGTCATGGTGATTATTTAGCAAGAATCGGATTCATTCCCGATACCAATTATGACTCAAAGCTGAATCCCAATAATCTACCCATAGGGTTTGCCCTCGACCCCGATTTCACAGATCCTATTAGTGGCGCAAAAATGCCTATGCTTGGCCTGACTTGCGCGGCCTGCCACACAGCCGAGCTTCACATTAAGAAAAATGGAAAAACCATCGGTATTCGTATTGAAGGTGGACCCGCCATGACCCACCTCGCGGATTTTCAAAAAGCCGTTGGGCTTTCAGTGGCGTATACCTATTATGTACCGGGCAGGTTTGATCGTTTTGCCAAAAGGGTTTTAAAAACTGCCTATTCCAAGGAGACAGCCAAGAAACTCAAAACAAGTTTTAAAAATCTAATCGATGCGGGAGTCAAGCAAGCAGAAGTTAATGACAAACTGGAACTGGAGGTGGTGGAAGGAGGGTTTGCTCGTACCGATGCGTTGGGTCGTATTCTCAACCAGGTTTTCGGCTGGAGCATGAATAACACCAATCCCCCCGGCCCCATAAACACAGCAAACCTTTCTCCAGTGGATGCACCGGTTAACTATCCGCATATCTGGGATTCATCCTGGTTCGACTGGGTGCAATACAATGCTTCCATTCACCAACCCATGATTCGTAATGCTGGAGAGGCTCTTGGTGTGCAGGCTCCTGTCAACTTGAGAAAAGAACAAGACCTCTATAAATCAACCGTCCAAGTTCGCAATCTTTTTCATATCGAGCAATGGCTGGCCGGGGAAAAACCTTTTAGCAATGGGCTCATGTCTCCAAAATGGCCCGTAGAAACACTGGGTCAAATCAATCAATCCAAAGCTGAACAGGGCAAGAATTTGTATGACATGCATTGCCAGGGGTGTCACCTTCCACCCATGGCCGAGTTGAAAAAAGATCTCGAAAGTGGTGATCCAAAATACTGGACCAAAAAGTTTGGGCCTTGGTTGCTGCACCTAAATGTCATTGAAATTGATCAAGTAGGAACCGATCGCACACTTCTTGATAATTTCAACACGCGAGTGGTTAAAAATGCAGGGGTCCTGGAAAAAACTAATAAATGGATTCCAATAACTGAAGGAACGCACATGGGCCCGGCTCTGGGAAAAGTGGTCGAAAATGTGAACAATTATTGGTACGACGCTAACAATATTCCTCCCGAGGAACGGGATCGGATGAACGGGTACCGCAAGAACTTGATTCAAGCCCCCTGGGGTTACAAAGCCCGGCCTCTAAATGGTGTTTGGGCAACAGCCCCGTTTCTTCACAACGGGTCGGTTCCCAACCTTTACGAATTACTTTCTCCTGTTTACGAGAGATCTAAAACTTTTTTCCTTGGAAGTAAAGAGTTTGATCCGGTACACGTGGGCTTCAATACCGGCTCCTTTTCTGGAGGCTTTGAGCTGGACACTTCCATTAAAGGGAGTTCCAACTCCGGTCATGAATTCAATGACGGAGGTAGGGGCAACGGCATTATTGGCCCTAAGCTCGCTCCAGAAGAACGTCTCGCTATCATCGAGTACTTGAAAACGTTATAACCCTATCGCATGGCAGTTTCTTTGTAGCTCACGTCACCAGCAAACAAAGGAACTGCCTGCATGAATCTTTAAGAACTGTATTAACCATGAACCAACCCATCCGAAGTATATTTTCTGCTGTCTGCTTATGGACGTTGCCGCTAACGTTCTTACTTCTTCAGGCGAGCCAAGTTTATGGAAGTTCTTCCTCTCTTAAACTAAAGACTTGTCCTGACTCCCCCAATTGTGTCTCCAGTCAAGCTCAAGACTCTGCACATCACATAAAACCCTTCACTTATACCGCCACAAAAAGAGAAGCAAAAAAAACGATTCTTGCCATCCTCCATTCAACCCCAGAAACCAGGATTGTAGTGGAGGAGGAAAATTTTATTCATGCTGAGATTTCATCTTCCCTTTTTGGCTTTATCGATGACATACAGTTTTTTTTGGATGAAAAAGAAAAAACCATCCATATTCACTCAAGTTCTCGTTCGGGTTATTGGGACTTTGGAAAAAACCGCAGCCGACTGGAAGAAATACGCTCCCGGTTTAAGGCAGAAAGCAGAGGCAACTAAGAGCGGACTTACAGATCCTCCAGATCATGAACCATCTTGATAGCTTTGATGTGGGCATAAATTGGTTGGCCCGGTTGCAGGTTTAAATTAGCCAGAGATTTTCTCGTGATCGTTGCCAGAATCGGACGCCCGGCATCCAACTCAATGTCGACGGAATATCCTTTCGGATCAAGAACACCCACCTTGTCGACTTTTGCTCTTAAAATATTCAACACGCTGGTAGCTCCTGCTGGTGGCGCGGTTGATAGACTTACGTCTTTAGAATGGATATGCACCCTCAAGCTTTGACCCACAGGAATATTTTGTCTGGGAACATTCAAAACCTGCCCCATAAAATCCAATCTGGTAAGTCCATATTCTTCATCATGTTCCGAGACCGATGTTTCAAGCACTGCTCCCAACTGTTCATCACCCACGGCTTCCCGTAATCCGACATCCGAGAACACTTCTTCCACGGACCCTATGTTCTCCACTTTCCCGGACTTTAAAATCACGATCGTATCAACAAGCTGAAGCACCTCATTCATCGAATGCGTGACATATACGATTGGCGTTTTGAACTCATTTTCTATTCTTTTAATGAAAGGAATGATCTCAGCCTTGAGTTTCATATCCAGCGAGGCCAACGGTTCATCCATGAGCAATAATTTAGGGCTGGTGAGCAAAGCACGACCAATCGCCACCCGTTGCCGTTCCCCTCCCGATAATTTTTCAGGACGGCGTTTTAACAAAGCTTCAAGGTTCAACACCTGCACCACTTCATCCAACTGGAGATTTCTCTCCGCAGGCTGGGTTCGTTGATAACCGTAAAGCAGATTATCCTGAATACTCAAATGCGGGAACAGCCTCGACTCCTGAAACACCAAACCAATCTTTCGCTCTTGTATAGGAATAAAAATTCCATCGTCCTGCCAGACCTGACCGGCTATTTTCAGATACCCTGAAGGAGCTTTTTCCAGACCCGACAGGCACCGCAACAAAGTGGTCTTTCCCGAACCCGAAGGACCGAACACCACAGTAACGCCTTTGGCAGGAAGGTTCAGCTCCACATCCAGATTGAATTCTGGATAGTTCATTTTAAACTTTGCTTCTAATAAGTCCATCAAGTCACCTGCATCGGCAGTCTCCGGTTAACGGAGTAAACCATCACCAAAACCAGAAAAGAAAATATTAAAAGACCCGCAGAAAGAATATGCGCCTGAGCGTATTCAAGAACTTCAACCCGGTCATAAATTTCTATGGAAATCACTTTTGTCTTCCCTGGAATATTGCCACCCACCATCAATACCACGCCAAACTCACCAAGGGTGTGGGCGAATCCTAACACCATTGCAGTTAAATAACCTCGGCGTGCCAGCGGAGTGATGACGGAGAAAAAAGCATCTAATCGAGATGCTCCCAAAGACTGTGCGGTCTCCATAGGATTTTTCCCGATAGATTCAAAAGCACTGTGAAGGGGTTGCACCACAAACGGCAGCGAGTATAAAGTCGAAGCAAGCACCAAGCCCGCAAAGGAAAATGAGAGCGCAGAACCCGTTAAAGCCTGAACCGGACCACCCACCCAGCCATGCGGGCCTAACAGGATCAACAGATAAAATCCTAATACTGTAGGCGGCAAAACTAACGGCAGGGCAACCAAAGCTTCCACCACCACCCGGGATCGGGATTGAGTCTGCGCCAACCACCAGGCTATAGGAGTGCCCAGAGCTAAAAGAATCACCACTGTCACTCCTGCTAATTGCAGAGAGAGCCAAATGGGTTCTATATCCATCAAAGGAAAATCCATTTCTTCATTCCTCCAAAAAGCGAAAACCATAAGACCGCATTATTTTTTTTGCAACCGTGCCATCCAAATATTTTAGAAACTGTTTTGCAGAAGAATTAGCCAGTCCCGGCTTTAGCAAAATGGCCTGCTGTAAAATTGGTTCATGCATATCAACCGGAACCTCCCAACGACTTCCTTTAAATTTGAAACGTGGGTCTTTCATCTGAGACTTGGCCACAAAACCGAGCGTTGCATTTCCGGTCGCTACAAATTGCAAGGTCTGAGCAATGTTTTCCCCCTGCACCAGAAACAGTTGCAGTTTTTTCCATAAACCCAAATTTTTTAAAGTCTGTTGTGCCGCCCTGCCATAAGGGGCAGTTTTAGGATTGGCTATTGCCAATTTGCCTTTGCTCATTCGAGCTAAAGATTCCTGCACCCTTCCCGATTCCAAGCCCCATAAAACAAGAGCTCCTACAGCATAGGTGAACCGGGTACCAATTATGCCCACCCCCTCCCGCTCTAACAGAGCCGGTCTTTTCGAGTCCGCTGCCAACAAAACATCAAAGGGAGCACCATGGCGAGCCTGAGCGTATAGCTTGCCCGTCGACCCGGAAATCAGGATCAGCCTGTTTCCCGTATCCTGCTCATAGCGTGCGGCAATTTCTTTGAGCGGACTCAAAAAATTGGATGCGACTGCGACATGCACCTCCCCTGACCAACCCACCTGCGGCAGAGCCAGAATCCAGGCGATTACCCACACACCCAGGCCTTTCTTTAGAGCCATCGCTATATCTACAAATACATAACGCATACATCGCTATATACCATTAAGCATAACGCATGTCAACTCTAGACTCTAACTTTCAGAAAACAGCCAATTTTTTCATAGTCGAGCTAAAGTTTTAAGTTTTTTTACCGATATCACCACTACGGACAACTGTTTCTATAATTGGTAATGACCATGGAAGTTCAAATAATTCAAGCGCGTCCACAACTGCGATTTGCAGGAAATACCGGCGAGTGCGACGATTGCGAAGAGGAGCAGCGACTTGAAGACGCGCTAAAAAAAGATATCGAGGGAGATCGAGTCAGTCTCTCCAGCGCATCCTTGTCTCACAGCGCCCTGCTCGAGGCCGAAGAATTGGCTGATGAAGAAGAAGGCACTTCCCAACAAACCGGTCCCAAATCTGAATTAGAGTTGTCGGACGAAGAACGTCAGTTATTGAAAGAACTCCGAGCGCGGGACGCAGAAGTGAGGGCTCATGAACAAGCCCACCTTGCCGCCGCCGGGCCCTATGCCAACGGTGCCCCGACGTACGAGTTTCAAACCGGTCCTGATGGACAGCAATATGCCGTTGGAGGAGAAGTTTCCATCGACTCGTCGCCTGTTCCCGGCGACCCTGAAGCAACGGTCCGCAAGGCACAGACAATTAAACGAGCCGCTCTGGCCCCCAGCGACCCTTCCGCTCAAGACCGGCAAGTAGCCGCACAGGCGGCGCAATTGGAAGCTCAGGCGAGACAGCAGGTAAAAGCAGAAAAAGCTGAAGAAAAAGAGGAAGCCACCGAAAAATCTTCATCATCAGTGGAAGGAAACAAGGAATCCGAATCCAATTTGGAAAGCAGCAACGACACCAGTCAGGACAATCCTTTTGCCAAACGAGTGGAGAACCGGTTTAATCCCTCCAGCATCACCACCGGCAACCTTCTGAATGTCATTTCCTGATCAAAAACGACAACAGGACCAGCTCAATGAGATCTGGTCCTGAAAAAAATGGCGGGGTCGACGAGACTCGAACTCGCGACCTCCGGCGTGACAGGCCGGCGTTCTAACCAACTGAACTACGACCCCGCGGTCGTTTTGCTAAATGGTAGGCGGAACAGGGCTCGAACCTGTGACCCCCGGCTTGTAAGGCCGGTGCTCTCCCAGCTGAGCTACCCGCCCATCGGCATGAGTCCAGCAGCCATAGACTCGTTGAACCAAAATAATTTTCGCTAGCCAGAAAAATATGGCTTATTTCCCGCAGAGGGTTTCTTCCCTCACTTCAAAAATAAGAACGGTGACAATTCTTCAACAAGAGGAGAGGAGTATATAAACGAGCACCATCTCTGTCAAGAGATTTTCGTGACCGACAAATTTGCCTTAAAATATTGAACAGATTGATTTTAAAATGATTGACAGCTATCCCCCCTCACTATAAGATGATTTTCAAAGTCCGAAAATAGAATTTTCGGGCCCTTTTCAAACGTTTCTGGTTCACCTGAATCACCCCCGACTGCTTCACCATGATAGAAAAAATCATGGCTTCTCTTGAGAGCCTACCGACTGAAGATCTTCTTATTATTCGGAAAAACCTGGATGAGTTGATCCGATCAAAATATGACGATGATCTGGGGAAAAGGAAAGGCCAAAGAGCCAAGGTCAAAATTTCCGGGAACCTGGAAATAGAACGAGAAAAAGAATTCTTTTATAAGCTTCACAAAATTTTCATCCGTGAAATGTCGATCAACGGTTTGGTTTTTTCTGTCAAAGGAACCGTTATTGATGGAGATATTTTACGAGTTTCTTTCAGAGTGCCCTCGACCGGAGAGAAAAAAATCATCGACTGCCAAGCCGTACGAGTCAAAGAAATAAAACCTGGCACCATCCCTGAATATGAAGTCGCAGCCGTAGCAGTCAGCAAAGAAGCCGTGAAAAACTATCAAGACATGCTCAGAAAAAGAGGCCTGTAAACTCCAGACAAGAACTATGACGCCATCCAACATAATTTTGGGACATCTCATCGAACTGATCGGAAACGTTGCCGATGCCTATACTTGCGCTCTGTTCACAATGGAACCGGACGAAAAAAAACTCGTTCTGGGTGAACATTTCACCCTCAGTCGCAATTTAGACAGGGGAGCAAAAATTGTCATTGGAAAGGGACCTATTGGTATCGCGGCACAAACACGCAAACCACAATTGATAGAAAACTTTAACCAGAACACTCGCATACTCGGCATCTACAAAAAAAATGAAGACCTTAAAAGTTTTATTGCTCTTCCAGTAATTTATGCGGATCAGGTAGCAGTCCTCGCCATTGACACCAAGGAGCGATACCAATTCTCCATCAAACTACAGAAAATATTGTCTGAATTCGCTCAACAGGTCGCCTGGAGTCTGGAATCAAGAATGCCCGACACTTCATCAGCAGCACAACCTGTTTTGCAGGAGATCAATTCATACTGCCGGTTTCTTGCCGAATCACCGGATAGATCATCTGTTGCTGACAGGTTGACACAGATTCCCACATCCTTAATTCCCTGCCCTGCTATCGCTGTGACCTGGTTTGAAGAAAACCAGTCTGAAGGACGAATCATCGGCCATAGAGGATTTGCGCATGACCTTTCAGAAACCCAGGTATTCCCAGGCAAGGGATTGGTAGGTTCTTGCGCAAAAAACAAGTCGCCACTTCTTCTGCAAATTCATGAAGGCAGAAAGGCTGTCATCTTTTCTGAGGATGAAAAATCTGAAGACCTGCAATGCGCGGCCGCCTTGCCCATTCAGCATGGCGAAACACTTTATGGAGTCCTTCTGGTCGGTTCCGCTGAACCCGATGGAGTGAGCCACGCCGATCTGGATAAGTTATCCTTGATCGTATCAGCTGCTGCCTCTGCCTTGTTCTGCGCTGACACCAAAGATCGATGGATTTATGACAAAAACCTGGACCCCATCACGGGAGTTCCTAATCACCGGTTTTTGACGGAGTATCATCATTCATTATCTGAAGAAGTATTTAAGCCCGAAGAATCGGTGTTTTTCCTTACTTTTCATATCACCAATCTTGCGGAGCTCTATCAAAACCACGGAGTAGAAAATGGCGATGCCTACCTGAAGCAAATGATGGCCTTATTCTCGAAAGTAGTCCCGTCTCCCAAATTTGTTTTCCGCCTGTCGGAAACCTGTTTTCTGATCTTACTCATGGGTCGCGACCAAAAAGACGTGGGGCTCTTGAAATCAAAACTGAAGCACCTGTTGGAATATAACCCTCTTTATGTAAATGGCGTTTCCATACAGGCACAATTTCAATGGGGACTTTCTGTTTATCCTGAGGAAGGAAAAGAACTATTCAACCTCATTAATCTTTCACGCAACCGACTGGCCCAGAAAAAGAAAGCAATGGCATGATAAGAAAACTGTTCAACAATATTTTCAGCTTGTTCTCCACCGATATCGCTATGGATCTGGGCACGGCAAACACCCTCGTTTACATCACCGAAAAAGGGATCGTTCTGAACGAGCCTTCCGTTGTCGCAGTGAATGTGGATGACAACACCATCGAAGCCGTTGGAATCGAAGCAAAAAAAATGTATGGGCGTACACACTCTCGAGTCAATACCGTCCGACCCATGAAAGACGGGGTCATTGCCGACTTTGATATCACCAACAGGATGATTCAATACTTCATTAAAAAAGTCCTGAGTCAACATCGGTTCTTTAAACCACGTATGGTTGTTGGCGTGCCTACCTGCATTACACAGGTGGAAAAAAAAGCTGTGATAGACGCTTCCATGATGGCTGGAATTCGAGAGGTCCATCTTGTAGAAGAACCCATGGCTGCCGCGATTGGCGTTGGCATTCCCGTACACCGGCCAGAAGGAAACATGGTTATCGATATTGGCGGTGGCACCTCCGATGTCGCCGTCATTTCCTTGTCCGCCATCGCCTATGGCGAATCCGTGCGTGTAGCCGGAGACGAAATCGACGAATCCATCGTCCGCTACATGCGGCTCCAGCATCATCTTAATATCGGCGTGTTTGAAGGCGAACGCGTCAAAAAGGAAATCGGTAGCGCGTTTCCACAGCCGGGATCCATGACGACCGAAGTTAGAGGGTTGAATGTTAAAACCGGCGTCCCAATGTCCATCACCATAGGCGATGATGAAATCCGCGAAGCACTTAAAGAGCCGCTGACCAATATTGTCACGGTCATCATGCGGGCTCTGGAAAAAATTCCGCCGGAACTTTCTTCCGATATTCACTCAAATGGCATATACCTTACCGGAGGAGGCGCCCTCATCCGAGGACTGGACAAGATGATCGAAGAAAAAACCACCTTGAAAGTCTTTATCCCCGAAGACCCCCTCCTCAGCATTGTCAAGGGAGCCGGAGCGGTTCTCGATGACTTCCAAAATATGAAAAAAGTCTGCATCAGTTGATCAGATTGAGGTAGAATTTTTCACCACCCAATTATCTTTTCGGATTGCTATGAGCTCGGTCTGCCAGGAATGTAAAGCTCCGGTAAGTACTATTCCCACCGTGATTGAATATCAAGGGGAAGAAATCTATCTGTTTGATCCAATAGTCTGCCAACCCTGCCTGCATAAGTTATGCGAACTCCATTCCACCCAGTGCGCCAATTGCGGGGGTTGCATCCCTCCTTTCTCACAAGTGGGGGTTCTGAAAGGTGACAATGGACAAAAGCAGTTCATCCACATGACCACCTCCTGCACCACAGCAGGAAGCGCGTTCTACGGCTATTGGGGCAAAGGCAAGTTACGTGACTTCATTCAAATAGAAGCCTGCTCCTAGCGGCCACTCGGCGTGGAGCCAACTGCAATGGCTTTATCTGCTGACATTCCGTTACCTCGGCTTGAAAAGATTTTACTCAATTCCCTCGGACTGCGTTGAGGTGATTGACCTGAAGCGAGTTTGATTAATTCAAAAAATGTAAGTAAAATGCCGAGTCAAAATTGAATTTCTCTGGAGAACCGAGCATGAACGAAGCAACCGAACAAACCCCATCTTTAAACAATGAAATTGTAGAAGACGGAGAGAAAATTTTTGCGCCACAAAACGAACTGCCTTTTCCAGAATCGGAAGTCGACCTCAATGAAGTGTTCCCCGATGAAGAAAACGACCTCAACGATCTGTTCCCTGATGAAGAGACCAAACTCCTGCTGAAAAAAATCCAAAGAAACAAAAAAGACCTGCACACCATGACCGACCGTTTCGTAGACGACAACTGGGGCGGCATCGATAGTAATGACCAAAAACCCTTAGACAAGGGTGGCGAAAACTCCAGCAAAGATCTAAACAACTAATGCAGAGCCACTGTTGTTATTCAGAATAGTTCGAGGCCATAGGTCAGCCCGAGCATGATGTTTTGGACCTGCGTCTCTACGGCAAGAACGAGTCATTTCATGCGGTTGAAGGAAATTTCAACCACCATATCTTTTTTGCCATCCTTGAAACTAGTCCACTTGTGAGTCATCTTATCATCCCCTTCAAACTGGATAGCGGCAGAGTGGATATGGCTCTCATTGGCAACATCGATTTCACTATCAGGGATAAGGTCCATTGTTAATTGACTTTTGCCCATCCCCTGCATAACCAGTTTGGGCTGGTTGTGTTCAGCGCAATAGTGGGTCATGGTCAGCTTCTTATTTTTGTTGTCGTGCCAGACCGATACCATTTCATGCGGGGTGCCCTCATGAAATGTTTCGACCAATGCGCTTCCGGCAGCAGTCAATTTATAACTGGCCTTCATCTTCATGGTTTCCTTCCCCATATCCATAGTGCCTTCCCAGTTGCCAACCAGCTGCTTCATGCGTTCGAAGGCTTTCGATCCGACATAGGGTTTGTGGTGCCCCTGGTCAGCTACCGCTGAAGACGTTCCTAAAAACAGAAAGCAAAACATCGGTACAAAAATAAATAGAGTCTTTTTCATATCGAATATCTCTCCATCAAAAAGTTATAATTAAGTGCACACCATACCATTATTCGACAAGGGATAACGGAGCATTTCCGGCTTCCTCTTCCTTGCTGAATTTGGATCGACTATAATTCTTTGTTTCACTAACACATGTGTATTTTCGAGAACAGAAAGATGCCAGTTGATTATCGCAAAACCTTTCTTGATTCGGGCCCGTTTCACATTCCCAGGAAGTTACAGCTTTGGCGATTGTCTTTTCTTTGCATTGGGATGTATCGAGCAACGTATCCAGGTGAGACCTGGTTTTTCCCTGTCTAATTTCATTCCCACATTCTTCAATGGATATGTTGAAGACTTGCTTTGTGTCAGAAGAAGGTGCCTTGTCATTCACCTTATTTTTTTTGGCTGCCTCTTTTCTCTTCGGGGGGCGGGGTCTTGGTTCTTTTTGAGTTTCAGGCCTCTGGTCAGCAGGAACTTTTCTCAGGTCATCGGTGAAATGAGTCTTCCCTTTTTCATCAACCCATTTATAAATTTTTCCCCAGGCAGGTGTTGCCAAAAAAAAACAAAGCACAATTAAAGTAATCCTTGCCATGGGCGAGATCCTCAAAAATATATCGTTAACAAGTATACCTTCAAGCCTTTAAAGGGTCAAAGCGGTGTTGCCTCTGCTATCAACCCAGCTCCCACTCACACCTTTATGAGAAATATCGAAATACCTTGATTCCCCCCTCTTTCATTTGGCGGGTTTTAAGGGTTTCCATAAAAAGGAAGAAACCGTCAGCACGAGAAACCCCACCGCCATGTACGGAACAAAGGAGGCATCAAAATCTTCCAGATAGATTATCCGGTTGAGCCAGCTCTCAATGAAAGATCCTTCATATACTGGAGCTTGCCTTAAAGTCTCTTCCCATATAGTCAGGGGACATGGGATTTTCAGAACCATTAGCAGGGCTATTCCTGCCAGAATGCTGACATGGATAATGCGGAACAGCCGAGAGTTGATAATAAGCCCGACCGGAAACCCCAAAATAACAAATAAAATAATAAAAAAATGAACACTAAGAATCAGTTCTACCATAGCGCTCAAATTATACGATAATCTGGTAACCTTGTACTACCTCCACCAAACCTGTAAAATTCAATTATGCTTTTAAGGGTATAGATAAAGGACTTGGCTGTAAGTATATTTAACCCGACACTTTACGATCTTAAAACTAAAGAAAGGGCTATGGAAAAAATATCTCACAAACTCATGATTTGGTCGGCAGTGGCAAACATCGTGATCACCACCCTTTCATTCTTTTTCTTTGTGATTAAGGTGGTGGCACAATGACCTTTGAACAAATCACAGCTACAATTTGGAACCTGATCGGTGCCGGTATTTATTGGTGTGTTGGAATCGGTGCGGTATTTCACACGGTTTTAGGGTATTGATCCTCAACACTGGAATTGCTGTCTCGTCCTGAAACAGGTGTGAATGATGAAATGTCCTAAATGCAAATTTGAGCAGCAAGTCTCGGATGTTTGCACAAATTGTGGTGTTATATTTTCAAAATACAAGGAAGCACAAGAAAGCAGACAACAGAAAGACACCCACTCTTCCAAATCATCTTTCACGCCAAAAAAAAGCAGTAGTGGTAATTTAATGTTCTTTGCAATGGTGGCCCTTTTTCTTTTAGTGCTGTTTTCCCGGTCCATGCTTTTCCTGCAATTCCCTGCGTTTCTAGACCCCTATTTCAGAGTGTTGATGCTGCTTGCCATGTGCTGGCTTGGAGTTCAAATTGTCCCCAGAGCGTCCACTATGTTGGAGCGGTTTGAGGAAGAGAGCGACAAAAAATGGGGGTTGGATGGATTTAATCTATACGATAAAAAGGCCATTTTCATCTTTATGGCGCTGGGTTCGTTTATGATTTTTCACCTTGCGGAGTCAGTGCTCAGCGGCAGTGTGGAGTGTGTTGCTCCCAGGAATAGCACCTGCCATGCTATCTATGACTCGGTCGCAGATACAGGAGAGTTCTGGGTAACCGTTTTAATTGTTTACTTTATCAGTCTGTTCACCATAACTGTAGGATATATGGGGTTGCAATTGCGGCGTAACATGGAATAGAAAAACATTTCAGCACCAGAACGAGGATATAACAAAAATGAATTTTTACGAGTGGATGCCTCTGGCAGAAGAAGGAGTTCCCGAAGCACAATATAATCTCGGCCTGATTTACAGCAGAGGCAAGGAAGTTCCCAGGGACGACAAGAAGTCTGTCAGGTGGTATCGACTGGCGGCAGAACAAGGATTCCCCGAGGCTCAAACCAATCTCGGCCTGATGTATGGAAAGGGTCAGGGAGTTGAACAGAATTATGCAGAAGCGGTCAAATGGTACCGACTGGCTGCCGAGCAGGGGTTAGCCCAGGCTCAGCACAATCTCGGGGTGATGTATGGCAGAGGTCAGGGAGTTGTACGGGACCTTTTCGATGCGATCAAATGGTTCAGACTTGCGGCCGAGCAAGGATATGGTCAGGCTCAATACAATCTTGGGTTGATGCATATGCGGGGTGAGGGAGTCCCGATGAATGATCAGGAGGCGGTCCGCTGGTTCCGGCTGGCCGCCGAACAGAGGATTACTGGAGCGCAGTCGAACCTTGGCCTGATGTATGAAAGAGGCCAGGGGGTTGAACAGGATTATGTAGAAGCACACAAATGGTTCAATATTGCCGGGGTGAACGGCAATGAAACCGGACGCAAAAATGCCGATATTATAGAAAAGAAAATGCAGCCCGGTCAGATAATTACAGCTATAGGACATGCCCGGGAATGGCTGGAAAAACTGTAAAATGCACCCCCACCTATAGATTTACACTGAATTATTGTTATTTCCTCACTTAAGTTTAGAGCAAAAATCCCGATACTTATAAATACAGGCCTTTAAGTTTACATCCTAATCTATTAGTTTTGAGCGATGTCACTTGACCTTAAAGGCTAAAACCCTTGTTCTCCAAGGGTTTTTAACATCAGCTGCAAGCGAGGGTTAATCCATGAATGCTCCTAAAAATCCACCTATCCAAATTGACCCTATTCAGATTCCCTCGGATAAGAGATTCAATGAAACCCAAAATGACGAAATTAGCCTTTTTGAGATAGTGGATTATATGGTCAGAATAGTGGATTTTATGATTAGAAAAAGGAGCATTATTCTTTCTGTTGCAATTATTTTCACGCTGCTTGCTGCCGGTTATGCTCTATCAATCACTCCTAAGTACAAAACAACTATTAGTTTTTTAATGCCTCAGGAAACTTTACCGGTTGAATCTTTCTCGACAAAAAGCACTGCTGAATTCCAGAAAATTATTAAAGAAACCAAAACATCTCTTTATCAGAATTTTTTGATGAAGATCCAATCCTTTAATTTTCAACAAGAAGTACTTGAAAGTGGAAACTTTCTGAAGAAGTTCGTTGATAACTCCGACGGTTCAGTTAATTCAGATGCTGTGGTGCTGGAGATAAATAAGTCTATATCTCTGACAGGTGTCCCGGCCAAAAATACTGAGCTTTTCAACAAACCTGTATTCCTGGAAATGGAAGGATCTAAACCTGAGGCCATGGCGGAATTTATTAACGCTCTGGTGAAAACAGGAATAAAAACAATACGTATTGAAGATCACCTTTTAAACACCATTGATCAACAATTGAAAAAAATATCGTCCAAGAAAGCAATTCTTCTCTCACAAGAAAAGATCAAACAATTACAACAAAAGAAAAATCAGGAACAACAGATTTCACAAAAAAAGAAAAAAATTGAAAACGAAATTGCGCTATTGAAAAAAGACCTGGCCTTGGCTCGAAGTATGAATATTGAAGAAAATAATTTCAAATATGACCAACCTCTCAACAAAGCTCCAAGATGGTATTTATTCGGCGCGAAAATTCTTGAAGCCGAATTAAATCTATTGCAGTCTCAAGCCAAAAAAAGTGATGTTATTGAGAGTGCAAAGTCGATTGATGTAATCGAGGAAGCTAAGCCGATTGACAACACTCAAATAAAGAACCTGGATATGGAATTCAAGACATGGGAGTCTTTCAAAACATTGAAGCACTCCAACTTTGTCATTATTAACCAACCCAGCATTCCACCTACTCAACCCTTCCAAAATAAAAGAAATGTAATCATTTTCACCGGGCTGCTCGCAGGCTTGTTTTTTGGAAGTACAATCGCTTTTTTTCAGCATGCCAGGAGAACCCTGAATGCAAAGCGTAACCTTGTTTCTGAAGTAAATAATAAGACAAAATCTTTTATTTTTAAGCGCTCCTCTCAAACCGCCAGCTAAAAACAGCTAAAGCACCTGAGAAAGCATAGCTTTCCCGGCATCACACCCTCATCCCGAAAACAGTTTTCACACCAATTTAAGTCATTGCTGGACTAGAAACAAACAGGAGATATGTTACCGCTACCGGCAACTGGTCTATCAAGTGCTCTGAAGTTGGCGCTTTCGTCTTGCGAAAACGACCTTCATATTTTCTTTGAAAAGGGCATTATGGTTAAGCGTGGATTTAAAGCTGGGCTTGAGCAGAACGAAGCATGAAGTATCTGTCAGTGCTTTAACTGTAGCAGTTCGTTTGGAATTCGAGACCAGAACGCTTTCACCGAAAAATTCCCCCGCTTTAAGGGTTGCGACTTTCTTTTCCCAGAAGAAAAACTTTTTCACTGAAACTTCTACCAAACCCTCATGAACTATAAAAAACAAGTTTGCAGACTCCCCCTGATTCACAAGCGTTGTCCCGGCCTTAAAATCATAGCTTTTCATTTGTGAAACAAGATCCACCAGGTCTTTATCAGAAAGAACTGAAAAGGCTTTAACTTTCCTGAGTTGCGCTACGAACCAACCAGCATCTTCTTTAATTAAAGCCTGCGCATTTATTCTCATGATTCACCGACAATCCATTAGGTTTAATTAGTTTTGTAAACTCAGTCATCCCCAACTGCGGGCACACATACTATCTTAATTAGCAATTTGCATGCCAACAAGGTGCAGCCGTTGAGAGACACTCTTTAAACACTTGAAAACAAATCTAAATTTAAATATCGAAGAAAAACATAAGAAACTTAAGGAAGGAAAGAGGCAGGTTTTAAGTAACAAAAAAGTGCACAGGCTGTATGAAGATTATACGGTTTCTTTAGAAAATAAAGGACAAAATCTTTTCAAGCATTGACCACTGTTTACCAACTCGAACCCGCTATTTCCACTCACCTCAGCGACGAGGAGGTGGGCGATGGTTTTGCAAAGCCTCTCTGCACCGGATACTGAAATTATTCTTATTGCGCATCATGCATTGCATCATCGCGCGGCCGGGCGGCATGTTGGGACAATACCTCTGACGACCCGCATCACAGTGCTGGCGTATGGAATCCCCACCTTTTCTTCTCATTGAATTTCTTCCATTCCCAGTCCCTCCTCCCCCAGGTTGCTGACGGTTGTCATAGTTTGCCGTTACGGGTGCTCCCCTATAACATCCCAGCACGAAAGGGTATTTCTCTGTCGTGTGATAGTGGTAGCCACGGTCATTGTCAGTGTGACCGTTACATTGATCCAGGTCTATTGGTGGTTGTCCTCCCTCACCCAACAGACCATGAATTTTGAATCCATCGAAGGCATAGCCAATCACCGAAGAATGTTGGCGAGAGGAATCCCGATGCACACACCCCGGTGTACAGTGATAATGATAAACACCCGATGGGGCCGGATGCCCCCGGCATGAGTCGAGCCCATGATTCTCCAAGGCTATTTTTCCTTCCCTGTCTTCCGGACCAAAGAAGACTACGCCGTTGATGGCGACTGCGATGGGTCCTCGCAAAGGCACGTGGTTAGTGCGGGAAGCTTTTTGGGGATACCTTGTTATTTTATTTTTAAATTTCTGTTTTGCTGGACGGTTGGGGTTGACC
>JAJDBI010000111.1 GCA_029261435.1 Nitrospinaceae bacterium | reverse complement strand
TGCTTGAATAAATCTTGAGGTTTGAGAAGATGCTGGAAGTCTTCGCCTTTTTCCTGGGCCCATTCTTCCACCATAATTTCATTGCAAAGCTCAATACATTCGTCACATATGTAGACGCTGGGTCCGGCAATCAGTTTTTTTACTTCTTCCTGACTTTTCCCGCAAAATGAACAGCGGTAGTTTCCGGTGGTCGTACTTTTTTTTGCCATAAAGCCCTCGGGGTTAGGATGGGGTGCTCATTCAGCTCAAATCAGCTTTTCTTTTTGCCCTTGTCATCCGATTTAACTTCTTCTCTATTACTGATCACACTGTCAATGAGGCCATAACTCTTGGCTTCTTCACCTGTCATATAGTGATCTCTCTCAGTATCCTTGTTCACCTGGGAAACACTTTTTCCTGAGTGCTTGGCCAGAATGCCATCGAGAATGGATCGGATTCTGCTGATTTCTTTAGCCTGTATTTCGATATCGGTGTGCTGACCCTGAAATCCGCCACTGGGCTGATGGATCATGATGCGGGAATGCGGCAAGGCAAACCTTTTGTTGGGTGCGCCAGCCGTCAGGAGCAGGGCTCCCATACTTGCCGCCTGGCCGATGCAGATGGTTTGAACATCTGGCTTGATATATTGCATGGTGTCATAGATGGCCATTCCTGAGCTGACCTGCCCACCGGGACTGTTAATATAAAGATAGATATCCTGATCGGGCTCATCCGATTCCAGAAACAGCAATTGGGCGATGATCAGGTTAGCCATATGATCTTCAATAGCGCTTCCGATGAAAATGATTCGGTCTTTAAGCAGGCGCGAATAAATATCATAAGATCTCTCGCCCCGACTGGTTTGTTCAACTACGATAGGTACCAATTGGTTGTGAATTTCTGTCATGGTTTTCTCGAGATTAAGAATTAGGCAAGGAAAAACTTCTTTCTGAGTCTGATTGCGGTTCAGAAAGCGTTTTTTGCGTGTAAGTCATTAAAAAATAATTAGATATCTTTGTAATGGTTGATTTTTAATTATCAGCAATTAAATCTTTTCTGTCAACTATTTCTTCTTTTATCGTTACCTTTTCCAGCGCGGCATCAAGGGTTTTATCCCTTTTCATACGACTGTGAAGGCGGGCCAGGACCCCATTTTTTTCCCACTCGCGTTTAATTTGTTGGATGTTGCCCCCACCCAGCAACTGAGACATGTTTTGCACTTCCTTCTCCAAATCTTCTTCACTGACTTGTGAATCGAGGTCGCGGGACAACTGATCTAGAATCAATTCTTCCTGCAGGGCTTTCATGGCCGGTTCGCGATATTGATCGAGCTGTTCCGGGGTCACTTCGGCGCCATGGTCGTGGTCATGATCGTGGTCATGACCATGATCATGCTTTTGACCGCCTGCTTTTTCTTGTGATTTCTGGGCTTGCTCGACCATGAACTTAACCTGTTCTTTCACCAGTCCCTCTGGAAGGTCCATCTGATTCTGTTCGGTGATTTTTTCGGTCAGTTGTTTTTTCATCGCCTTGCGGGCTTCTTTGCGTTCATATTCTTCCAATTCGGAGCGGATTTTCAGATTCATATCATCCAGGCTCTCAAAATCCTTGTCCACGATTCCTTTGGCAAACTCATCATCCAGATCCGGCAGTTTTTGTACCTGAATGCCTTTCAGAACAATTTGGAAATCGACATCTTTTCCGGCGATTTCCTTATTGTTGTAATCCTCGGGAACTTGCACCTTAATGTCGCGGGTCTCGCCAATTTCCATGCCGAGCATTCCTTTGTCCAGTCCTTCAATCAATTGTCCTCCACCTGCCTGAATGATCTGATCTTTAGCGGCTCCTCCTTCAAAAGGCTCGTCGCCGATCTTGCTGGTGAAATCTACTTTGAGTAAATCTTTGTCCTGTGCGGGGCGATCGGTTACATCGGCATTCGTCGCTTTACGCTGGCGCAGTGCTTCGATAGTTTGGTTGATATCGTCATCTGTGATACGCGGAGTTTTCATTACCAGTTCAATACCAGAGTAGTCCTTCAACTCTACGGTGGGGAGCACTTCAATAGATGCGGAAACAGAGATATCCGTTCCGTCTTCGGCACTGACATCCAGGAGGTGGGGTTGGCCCACTGCTCTCAGGTCTTTTTCAACAATGGCATTATTGAGTTGCTCGCTGATCAGATTGCTCAGGACTTCCTTTTTAACATCCGGGCCAAACTTTTTTTCCAGCATGGAAATAGGAACTTTTCCCGGGCGGAATCCGGGAACCTTAACCTCTCGTCCGAGTTTCTGGTAATACTGTTTCAGTTTGGTGTCGTATTCCTGATGAGGAATCTCAAACTTGATTTTTTTGTTACAGGAATCAATGTCTTCTATCTCTATTTTCATAACTTTCCAAATAGTTAAAGATTGGCGCGGAAAAAATCTTGTTCAGTTCTGCGCGTTTATAAACCTTTGTATTTAATGCCGAAGAGAGGACTCGAACCTCCACGCCTTGCGGCACTGGTTCCTAAAACCAGCGCGTATACCAATTTCGCCACTTCGGCTTTTTTATTCAATAGTTTATGTGGTTTTTGCCCGGATTTGTCAGCTATGTTGCAGGACCCCCCCGCAGAAAACTGCTACAAGCAATATATCATCTAATAGAGATGGTTTCTGCAAAATATCCGGTTTTCTAGGAAATTTCATCCTTTTTGATTTCGGATTCCATTTCGGCGTGGAGTAGCGAGATTTCTTGCTGGAGATTTTCGAAGTCGACTTCTTCCTTTGCGCAATAATTTTTCAGGTAAGAATACATAATGAGAACACAGGTCCATTCGTCAAAAACTTCCTCACTTTTTTCGCAACGCAGTTCAAACGCGGAAAGACTGTCTTCGACTTGTTCCATCAGTTTGCAGAAACTGACGACTTCATTGCTTTCATCCAGATCTTCATGGACGGCGAAGGAACCAAGGTCTCCGGGTGATTCTTTGAGCGCTTGATATTGTTCATCTATTTGCTCAAGACTGATACCGGAACTCATGCAATAAAGACGCAGGTTGCTGAATGCGATGAACAGGCACTCGTACCCGCCAATTTCTGTGGCTTCTTCATTGTCGTCAGAAATCGCTTGCGAAATGTCTTCTTCGACCGCATCGAACATATTAAAAAAATTTTCTAGCGGGCTTTGGTCGTCTGATTCGTTTTTATCCATTATTCTTATAGAGATCGAGGTTTGCGTTCTTTTGGAACAAGTCGAGCTTTGGCAGGGTAGTAGCCTTTGGGGACGGTCAGCCCGGGGTAGACCCAGACATCTTTCCCGATCAATGCACCGGGGGAGACGATGGCGTTGCAACCTATTTCAACATTGTCTCCAATCACTGCACCGAGCTTTTCCATTCCGGTATCCATGGTCTCGGAATCGAGAAGGATGCGGATGGGGTTGATATAACCTTTGAGTTTTTCATCGACACTTCTGAATTGCAAGTTGGCTAACTTTGAACCTGCGCCCAGGTTGACATGACGTCCTATAATACTATCACCGATGTAATTGAAATGACCGGCTTCAGTATGATCCATGAGAATGCTGTTTTTCAATTCTGTGGTGTGGCCTATTGTGCAGTGGTTTCCTATCAGGGCGTTGCCACGAATGTAAGCCCCTTGCCTGATGTCGCAGTTTTCACCAATGATGCTGGGGCCTTTGATAATGGCCGAAGGTTCCAATTGCGTTCCCTTGCCAATAAAAATATCCAGTTCTTTCAAATAAATCGGCTCGGCCAGATCGATCCAGTCTTCAACATAAAGCCCTTTACCACCACGGTGGTAGCTGGGTGAACCGAGAGTGGTCTTAATCCCCTGCAAATGAGAAACATAAGACCCACTTTCAGCTTTTTGCTGTAACAATTTTTCCAACAGAGGGCCCAGTGTTTTTAAAGGGTCCCATACCCGTTCGCAATTAGAAAAAATCTCGCGAAAAGGTTCGCTTAAATTTGAAAAAAACAGGTTTAAATCTTTCACGGAGTCCCTCTTACCAAGCGTGGGGCCAGTTAGCAATAGCTTGATTGCGATTGCAAAAAGTTATCTCGGTCAAATTGAGTATTTAGGCATTTGGCGATCACCTAAGCCTCACCGTCACATTGCCGCCGGGCGTGGCCCGGCTAGTGGATTATATACCACTTGCCGAGAGGGGTCAGGCGGTTTCCCTCTGGGCTGTGTTGAATCAGGTTTTGTTTTTTCATTTCATCGATCAGTCTTGACCTGTACTGGTTTTTCACTTCCAGTTTTTCATCGGTCACAGGTTGAGGCGCGATTTGGCTGAGGGCGTACAATTCCATTTTATATAAAGCATTGTCGGGGTCCTTGAGTAGAGAGAATAGTAGCTTTATAACTTCGAGCCCAATTTTTTTCAATTTGCTGGCATCCGATTTTCTGCCGCGCAGATTAACGCTGATCTTATTTTCGGTGCCGGAATTTCTAACAAAGACACCGGCTTTTCCTTCTGCAAGGGAAATATATAACATATCTGGATCATCAGGAAAAACTCGGGTTTTACCAGAGTACCCGTTCTGTTTTGCGGTTTGCAATAAAAGCCGCTTCACTTTTTTCCATACTTGAGAGTCGCGGTAAAACAGGTCCTGACGGATGTAGTACGTGTAAAGAGTAGATTTAAAACCCGGAGAAAAAGGTCGACGAATGGACTGAATATATTTTTCCGGTATCAAGGTTGTAGCCAGTTGTTCGGTAGCAGCAAAGGTGTTGAGAGCACTCTTTAGACCATTGCCGGAATACACTTCTATTATTTTTTTATTGGGTAGAGTTAAATAACCCGTAGTGATGTTGTGTCCTGTTTCTTCGCTGCCTACTGCAAGGGTTTCTGAATGAGTTATTGCGGTATCAGGCGCTTCGGGAATTGATGCATCAAGGTCCAGAAGAGAGCTGACGCTTGCCACTCCATTTTTTTTCATGGGTTTAATTTTGCTGTGAATTTGCGTTTGTTTTTTCTTCGCAAGTTTTGCTGTGAGTAGTTTTTGCTCCAATAGCGCGAGGTGGACTTTAAGTAGAATCCATTTGTCCCCGACGGCGGTGAGGAGAGGGTTTAGACCCATTGACTCTGCGGCGGTGGAAGCATTGAGGTCACTCTCTACTGTATTGATATAAAGAGATCCTTTATACTTTTTGTTTGATACCAGATGCCGTGC
>JAJDBI010000110.1 GCA_029261435.1 Nitrospinaceae bacterium | reverse complement strand
AAAAGTCATCAGGTAAGATTCCGTTTCTTCATTAAAGGTGACCGGTCCGATATAAACAAACTCCTTACCACCGGCAATGGTTTTTCCCCAATCAGACTTCTCGCTATGGAGCCATTCGGGAAAGTCGTTAATGCTTGCCCTGAGAACCCCGAACGCATCGGTGACATACAACGCCTGGGTCGCAAGAACAGATAGTATCTTTCTTTTCTGGAAACTTTTAAGTGCCCGGCTGGCTTCTGACTCAAGAATGGATTTGGTCGGACCTGAAATGACTTCCTCAATCTGTTTTTGCCGTGTTGCCGGGTCAAGGAGGATCTGGTTGAAGCTCGAAATGGTTGATCGGATGGAAGGATGCGCGGCATGGCGGATATTTCGTGATATCTCACCCTCAATCAATAAATCTACTTTGGTAGAAGTTTCATAAGCCAACGCCTTGAAGCTGGCTCCGATCACCCCCTGCAAGGATTTCGTTCCCTGCAAATAGGAAAGGATCATAGCCAGCATCAAGGGCAAGGCCCCAACCCCGAGCATCGTCCAGATTAATTTATTTGTTAATCCGGCGCGTATGCCCTTCCGTGTTTCGGTTTCCCCGGAGCTTTTCCGGGGATTGCCACGATGTGTATCCATACATGGAACCTCTTGTTATGGATACAGGGTTCAGACATAATCAAATTCTTGCGGAGAAGCCAGTACTTCCGCAACTTTGGCCAGTAATTTTTCTTTCTCAACAGGCTTGACCAGATAATCTTTGACACCTTTTTTCATCAAAGAAACGGCCAGATCTGAATCGGGATAGCCCGTGACCACAATGATAGGAATAGAAGGTGCATTCTGTTTCAAATAATCAATGGCCTCAATGCCATTGACCTTTGGCATTCTAATATCGCAAAGGATCAGCCCGACCTGTAACAGATTTGCACCTGACTTCATCATACTGATACCTTCTTCTCCGTCTGAAGCCTCGATCACATTGTAATTGCCCGACTCAAGGTGAAGCCTTAAAACCTCTCGCACTTCTGATTCATCATCAATAACCAGGATTTTACCTTTGGTGCTGGAAGCGTTTTCTATAAGGGACATGGGGAACCTCCTGCTAAGTGTTGGGAAAAAAGCTCACGGCCTGGAAAAAATTCCTAATTTGATTTCTTCACTAAAAGTGAACTCAACCACTAACTTATAGGGAATATAATTCCCGGAAATGGATCCTGCCACCGTTCATAAAATTATTTATTTTTCATTAACAAGTTATAGGCCGCAGGACGCGGCACAGGAACCAGCTTCAACCTCATGTAATTCAAGGAAAAAACGGTACAGAGGTCTCAAAGCAGGCATTGTGTCATTAGAAACACAATGCCTGCTTATATCATTGACCTTTGAAGGTAGAACGAACGTATGCGATAACATCGGCCAGACTTTGTTCAGGCAAAGTCATACCCCAGTCCGGCATATTGGAAGATTTGCCGACGCTTTTTCCACCAAAATAAATCAGGTTATATAAATAATCCTCAGGGTAATCTGAAAGTGGCAGATCGGCATGAACTGCCGGCTTTGGATCCAAACCTTTGGCTCCCGGCCCATCGCCCTTCCCTTGCGTACCATGACACTGCACACAATATTCCTTATAAACTCTGGCACCGCGTTTCGCATCAGAGTTTTTGAAAGCTGCTGAATTCCACGGTTCGTAGAATTTAAAGTCCTTCACACCCAGAGTCATGACATAACCAATGATGTGGCGAGCCTTGCGAGCACTGATATCAGCCAGATATTCGCCACTATGCGGGGTGAAGTCTTGAGGATTTTCTGCGAACCGACTCCACCAATCCAGGGTGTAGCGGTTGCCCGCATCAAAGAGGTCAACACTGATCGGACCGCCTATGTTTTTTCCATCATCATCTTTAATCTGGTGACAACCCATGCAGGAATAGTCTCGAAAAATTTCTGCCCCCAGGCCGGCTTCCATCTCTGTAAAGGTAGACATATCCACAAAACTTTTTTTAACCCTAGGATCGCGGTAAGTTTTTTCCATATAGTCAGCGATCGCTATGGCTTCTTCTTTCATCAATACCATATGCTTTCCGGAAAAAGTGGATTTGTCCCAGCGATAACTATTTGGGTAGAGATTATCCTCCTGCCCCATCAGTCGGCGGATCAACCAGCTGCGTTGGTATTTCACTCCACCCCACATCAAATCGGGCGCTTTCAGATCAAACTTTGATTTCGGTTTGCCTTCAAATCTGTGACAGTTTTTGCACTGGCTGTTAATTATTTTCTCAGCGAACCCGTCATCATTCGCCCAAAGCACTGAAGGCGCAGATATCAAAGCAAACAGCAACACTGCCAAACCTACAATCAATAATCGCCTCATAATATTTCTCCCGTTCCTGTGAATAAACGTCAGGTTCTCAAAAACTGTTTAATGAATAAAATCAACTGCCAGATTTCATCAGGCTTTAAAGTGGATTTATGAGCTGGCATGGCTGTGCCCCGCGACCCGTTCTGAATAACCCAGAACAACTGACCGTCCGGCAAGTCGCTCATCACTTCAGAGCAAGTAAAGTTTCTCGGCGGTGGGTCCAACCTTCTTGCCAGACTGCCATTACCATTGCCTCTGGCTCCGTGACAGAGCCTGCAAGCGGTTGGCCTGGCATCCTTGTCAAAAAGACGCTTACCCGCAGCCAGGTTTTTTTTAGTCGATGGAACTGGGTTTTTCTTTTTAAGGTACCGGCTTGGAGCCTTTTGGGTTTTGCGCTTTTGTGGACAAATCCCGGAAACCCGCTGCACCGATCCACCCATACTTTGAACGCGTGGCAGCGCATCTCCGGCAGCCACCTCTTTCACTTGCCCTGACAACAATACCGTTAAGGTCAGAACAAAAAAACCCGTCATTTTTTTACTTTCTCCCGGGTTTAGAGAACTGACGCAAATAATGAACAATCTTCCAGATTTGTTTGTCATCAAGATTTTTAAAAGCCGGCATACCAGTTCCCGGTGAACCGTTGCGGATGATCCAGAACAACTGACCATCAGAAACTTCCTGCATCGTTTCCTTGCAGTTAAAATTCCTCGGTGGAGGATTCAACCCCTGCGCCATGATGCCCAATCCATTGCCATTCACTCCGTGGCAGATTTTGCAGGCCACGGGTTGCACATCCACCTGAAACAAAGTTTCGCCACCATAAAGAACTTCCCGACTGGGCTCCAAAGGGTTCGGCTGATCGCGGATTTCATCGGGAGCCTGAACCGTGGCCCGTACCTGCGGACAAATCCCGTCGCCGGCAAATCCTTGCCCATGGTGCCCACGATGGTGACGTAAATGGTGCCGACGCCCATGACCCATAGGCGGTCCTGCCAAAACTTCAGATACAATCCCGAGGATAAATATTCCCAGAATCACACCTATTATGCTTTTGCCCTTCCTCCTGAACCCCTGAGTCATATTGACACCTATTGACTTTGATAAAATGTTCGGATGAAGTGGATCACACTCCAACCTTCTTCCTCATTGATGACCTTGCCCACCCGGACCGGCATTTCCGTACCCGGACTCCCGTTTCTTAATATCCACATGAGTTCGCCATCGGTTCGGGTCTCCTGCCATTTTACATCGGTAAAATCTCTCGGCGAATGTCCGGGCCGTTCCACTCCTTTGCCATCTACATTGTGGCAGGTGACACACTGACCTTTGCCAAAATATATTTCCTGTCCGACTTCTATTCTTTCAGGTGTGGGAGGATAGGGATTATCCATATCCTGAAGTTCTTCTAAAAGTTCAGAAGGAACCCGCGGAGCATAGTTGTCAAGATGAAATGCTTCGGCCAAACCTGCAAGCAAGAGAGCCGCTATTAGAGTTAAATGGATCGTTCGCATGATTTAGAGGCATTATAATCAAAAACCTCACAAAGATACCACCCCAGCAACCATCTTCTTTCTAAATCAATAACTGAGTTGGCGAATAAAATGAATCAATTGCCATATCTGTCTGTCAGTAAGGCTTTCGAAGGGGGGCATTCCTGTCCCGGCAGAACCATTTTTTATGATCCAAAACAATTGCCCGTCAGGAACTTGTTCCATTGTTTCTTTGCAAGTGAAGTTTCTTGGAGGAGGGGTCATT
>JAJDBI010000109.1 GCA_029261435.1 Nitrospinaceae bacterium | reverse complement strand
CTATGGAACAAGCGGTGCAAATGGTAGAAGCGGCGCTCGAAGAACTCAACAAACGATCTAAATCTACGGAGGATTGAAGAGAATGTTAACGGAACATAAAGGTGAAATGATCTTTATCGGATTTGCCATGGTCTTGTACCTGATAATGGCCGCTTTTGATGCATCTCAGAAATTTGTATATCTGGCGGTCCTGTTCGGGTTGTTCGGGCTCGTTATCGCCTGGAAGCTTTTTGAAAGTGTGGATGATGAGCCGGCGGGAAATGAAAAAATGACCGAAATCGCCGATGCCATCCATGAAGGAGCAATGGTTTTTCTTGCCCGGGAATATAGAATCCTGGGTTATTTTGTGGCAGCAGTGTTCATTTTGCTGTTGATTTTAATTTCCGTGCAGAGCGGTTTTTGGATGGGTGTATGGACCGCGGTTTCTTATGTAGTGGGTGCTGGTTGCTCCATGCTTGCTGGTTATTTCGGAATGAATGCGGCGACCACTTCCGGGGTGAGGACATCTCAGGCCGCTTCAGATGGTGGTCAGGCTAAAGCTCTTAACATAGCTTTCAACGGTGGTGCAGTGATGGGGCTTTGTGTTGCAAGTCTCGGGCTGATTGGAGTTGGCGGATTATTCGCACTGTTTGGTCGTGGAGAGTCTATTGGTGTTATCAGCGGATTTGCCATGGGTGCAAGTTCTATTGCTCTGTTTGCGCGTGTTGGCGGCGGTATCTACACCAAGACTGCTGATGTAGGTTCTGATCTTGTTGGTAAAGTAGAAGCAGGAATTCCGGAAGATGATCCAAGGAACCCGGGTGTTATTGCTGATAACGTTGGAGACTGTGTAGGCGATACGGCAGGTTTGGGAGCGGATATTTTTGAGTCATATTGTGGTTCCATGATCGCTACCATCGCTATCGGTGCGGGCATGGCAACGATGCAATTTGAATATATGGCGTTGCCTATTCTGGTTGCCATGGTCGGTTTGGTGGCTTCAGTTTTGGGAATTCGGGCGATGAGTGCTCTTGGTAGCATGGACCCTTCAGCGGCACTGCGCAATTGTACTTTCATCAGTGCAGGGGCCATGTTGTTCGCCACCTTTTTTCTGATCAAAGTTATGGGTTTGCCGTCAGGCGTTTTTGTTGCCCTGCTGTTTGGTTGTCTGGCTGGTATTGGTATCGGTCTGATCACCGAATATTACACGGCTGGCAAGCCGGTTGTTCGCATCGCTGAGTCAAGTAATACAGGTGTCGCAACAGTCATGATCACAGGGCTTGCGGTTGCCATGGAAAGTTGTGTTATTCCTGTTCTGATTATAGCTCTGGCAATTTTTGTCAGCGCTGAGTTTGCAGGTCTTTATGGGGTTGCTCTTGCGGCAGTTGGAATGCTGGCGACTGTGGGCATCACCATGTCGGTCGATGCTTACGGTCCGATTGCAGATAATGCAGGTGGAATCTCTGAAATGGCTGGACTGGGAGAAGAAACCCGTAAGATCACAGATGGACTGGATCAGGTGGGTAACACCACGGCGGCCATTGGTAAAGGTTTCGCCATTGGTTCTGCGGCTCTGACAGCGCTGGCCTTGTTTGCGGCCTTTACGCAGGCGGCACATATTGATGCGATAGATATCACTAAAACAACGGTTATCATCGGTGTCTTTTTGGGTGGAGTGGTTCCCTTTTATGTTGCCGCTCTCACCATGACTTCAGTGGGTGATGCGGCCATGAAAATGGTTGAAGAAATTCGCCGTCAATTCCGCGAGATTCCGGGACTGATGGAAGGCACCGGTAAACCGGATAGCGCCCGTTGTATCGATATTAGTACCCAGGCGGCTTTGAGAGAAATGATTGCACCGGGTGTGGTGGCTTTCCTCACGCCGATCATTGTAGGTTCTCTCCTTGGAGCAGAAGCTCTCGGCGGTATGTTGATGGGTGCAACCTTATCTGGCGTTTTGCTGGCTCTGCTGATGTCCAATGGTGGTGGTGCCTGGGATAACGCGAAAAAATATGTGGAAGCGGGTAACCTGGGTGGTAAAGGTTCCGAAGCTCATCACGCTACAGTAGTTGGAGATACGGTTGGTGATCCGCTGAAGGACACATCCGGTCCGGCGATGAACATCTTGATCAAATTGATGTCTATCGTCTCGCTGGTGATGGCACCGTTTTTCCTGTAACAGGATAAGTATTAAATGAAAGGGATGGGGATTACCCCCATCCCTTTTTTTTATGGAAAGGAATCTGTTTCGTGCTTTTTGGAATCCACGATTTTATAAACTCACAACCGCTTTTAGAGCCGTTGATGAAAAAGAAGGTGGGGCTTGAAATCCGTACCGGCTCGCCAGCGCAATTGGCGGATCAATTATCCTGTGGTGAATTGGATATGGCCATGATTCCTGCCATTGAATACTTAAAGCACGCCGATCGGTTCCGGTTACTGCCCAACATTTCCATAGCATCTAGAAACAAGGTAGGAACCGTCTTATTGGTTTCCAAGGTTCCCCTTGGTGCTATTCGTTCTTTGGCTCAGGATGATCGCTCAAGAACCTCTGTAGCATTACTTCAGGTGCTGTATTCAAAAGTATTCCCGGCCGGACTCAAACTGGAGAGTCAGGAGCCTGACCCGGAAAAGATGCTTGAAAACCATGATGCCGCATTGATCATTGGCGACCAGGCTTTGGGATATTCCAGAGAAGGGGTTTCTATTTATGATCTCAGTGAAGAGTGGTTCAACCGCACAGGCAAAACTTTTGTTCATGCCGTGATCGCAGTCCGGGAAGGTATTGAGATTGAATTCACTCAAACCTTGATGGATGCCAAACAGGAAGGTGTGCAAAACCTGGATGCGATTGCCGAGACCCAGGCAAAGAAAACCGGGCATCCTGTGACCTTGTTACAGGATTATCTAAAAAATAAAATCCGTTACGATTTTGCCGACGAAGAGATGGAAGGGCTGGTACATTTCCAGTCCCTTTGCCACGAGACCGGATTGATTCCCCAAAAATTTCCCCTCAAGCTTGTTTAAGGACCAATAATCTGCTGGTCGTCAGTGGACCACGTAGCGACTTATTCGTGCTACAATTTTTACCGGCCTATCCAGGTTGAATTTTTTTGTAAAGCACTCACCAGACAAGACACTCTACAGTAAAATGCAAAACGGAATAACCAACAACAGACAATTCATGTCGCTACACATAAAGTTGGGTATGGGTTCATTCATGGTCCTTTTGCTCCTGATCACCGGCTGTGCGCATAAGAAAGAAGAAGCGGTTGTACCGCGACTCGAATGGACGGGTGAGCCTACTTTGCATCAGGTGCGCAGCACCACTCTAAGGGAGAAAATGCGATCTCTAAAGGTGCTGATGTTCGATAATATTTACGATGAGTTGCAGTTTGATGAGGAGCGAGCCAGACAGGCGGCATCCATAGCTGAAACCGCTAAGGCCATGGCCGAAGTGGCATTGAATATTTCGGATGTGCAACAGGAGTTAAACCTTAGCGCCGAACACGCACGAGTGTTTCGCAATTATGCGCGACAGATGAAGAATCAAGCCTTGACTCTGCAGGAGGCTGCTCGCCTGGAAAAAAGCGATGCTTACCCTTCGATGATTCGCGATATGGTTAAGACCTGCAACGGTTGTCACAGCAAATTCCGACGTATGTAATAAGAATTATTGTTCAACAAAACCTGGAATAACATGCGCCGTATCACCACAGCCTCATGGAGGGTCTCTCATTCCTTTTCCCTGTTGCAGTATTTCAGATGGGTTGCTATTGCCTCATTACTGACTTTATTCTCCACCGGCTCGTGGGCAGGAGAGGAGATGTCATCCGGTGAGGAGGCGCGACAGTTGCGGGAACTGATGTATCAACTGAAGCACAGGGTCGAGGTTCTTGAACGACAGCAGTTGAAACAGCCGGTGGCAATTCCAGAAAAACCAGTCAGCACCCCTTCTCAGAAAATTGCTCCGAAGAATCAAAAGACACCATTACCCATCGATCAGGTTTTGCTGGAGCCGCCAGACAATAAGATTGATTTTTCTTTCGGGGGACAGATTGTAGTGGAGGCGGTGAGCAACTGGCCCGGCAACCCAACAACCTCGGAATTCGATCTTCGTCCGGCAAGCGTGCCCACCGGTTCGGGGGGTGAGAATGGTCAATTCGCCTTCAGTGCCAGAGAAACACGATTGTGGTTTAAAACAGTTTCAATGACTAAACTTGGTCCAATCAAGACTTTGTTGGAAATGGACTTCAAAGGAAGTGCCGGGGAAGAGCGAGTTAATAATTCCCACAATCCACGCATGCGTCACGGTTATGCGCAACTGGGAAGTTTTACGATTGGTCAGACAGAATCTACCTTTGCCAACCTGCTGGCCTGGCCCGATACCATTCCTGATGCGATCGCCTATATTTCAAATCGTCAGGCTATGATTCGTTGGACTCAGAAACTGGATGAAGATCTCAGTTTGCAAGTTGCCCTTGAGAATCCCGAAACCACACTCACCAACTCCAACGGAACTCGCATCACTCCGGGAGATGACCGGTTTCCCGATCTGGCGGTTAAGGGATTATGGTACAGCGAACGCGGTTCTCTGGCATTATCTGGTCTGTTGCGCGAAATCCGCAGTGACGGGGCGGTTGTTGGTGGTGTTGAAGATAGCGAGGTAGGGGGTGCTCTGTATTTTTCTGGACGCCTGAATGCTATGGGCAGTGATAATGTGCGCTTTGGTTTAGCAGGTGGGAATACTCTGGGGCGTTACGCCAGCCTTAACTCGTTCAACGATGGCAGCATTGATGCCAATGGCAATATCGAATTGCATATGCTGTATCTTGGCTACCTCTCCTATCAACACTGGTTGAGCGATCATTGGCGACTCGCTGCAACGGTCACTCACATTCAGGCTGATAATGACCTGAGCCGCGTTCCGGATAGTACGGTACAAAATGCCCAGTCCTTTCATTTGCGTCTTTCCTGGTTGCCTCTGTTACGTATAAATTTCAGCCTGGAGTATGCGCATGTACGTAGTGAATTGGAGAGTGGACTGGAAGGTGAGCAAAACCGACTTCACTTCAGTGCTTTGTATAGGTTCTAAGCTGTAATTGCGATCAATATCTTGAAGTGCTGAATTTTTCCAATAACGTGATAGAGCCTCAGTTAAGCAAGTTCTTTCTTCAAGTAATCCCAGCCCCAGTGAAAGCCCTCTTCAATCAACTCGCCGATTTTCAACACGGAAGATTCAATGAAGTCGAGATAGGCCTGGGAGGCTTTACTGCGCTGTGGACCTTCTGGTTCAGGTGAGGCAGGTGTGGGAGGAGTGACCGTTTCAGCCACGGCTTCCCTGATGAACTCTACTTCCTCGACCACTTCCTCAGTTACGACCGGCTCGGCTTTTTCCGGGACTTCTCGTGGTTCTTCCACAACCGTTTCCTCAGGTTGAGTTTCTTCAGGCGTCACTGTTTCTGGAAAGCTTTCTTTTTCCTCCATGTCCGTTTGATCAAAATCATTGCCGGAGATAAGGGGCATTGGTTTGGGTTCTGCGACATCATCACTGATAAGGGTTTCCGGGGTCTCAGGACGCTCTGGTGAGACAGCAAAAGGTTCAGCGATTGGAGACTGGATCACTTCAACGGGTTCGGGAACCTCAGCCACATCCTCAATAAATGGGGGTGTTTGTGTGATCAGTGCGGGTGGCATGGAGGGTGCCGATTTTGGAAATACCAGGTTTAAAATTTCAGGGGGAATGAGGTTGTTGAAATAGAGATAACTGCCTGAACCTGCAAGGATAAGGATCAGGAATAAAAAGACTTTCCCTGCGCTGGATTTTCTTTTCTCTTCGGGAGGTAGAACCTCTCCTTCCTGCTCCTCAAACTCAGGACCGGTTTCAGCTGAATCGGGACTTTCGGATGGAGCGGTCTCCTCTGCTTCAGGAATAGGTTCTCCGTTTTCCGGAAACTCCTCTGGTTTTTCCGATTCAGTATTATCTTGCATAAAAGATCCGGCAGCTTGATGAGTCCTTGCTAACTACCACCGGCTGGCTAGTGGATGATTTTGTTTAAGGGGTACTCTACAATATCCTCAGCGCCGGCGTTTTTAAGATCGGGAACAATATCTCGCACCAGTTTTTCTTCCAGAATCACATTCAGGGCTACCCAGCTTTTATCACTGAGTTCAGAGACGGTGGGTTTTTTCCCCGGAGGAAAAATTTTAACAATGGCATCGAGATTATCTTTCGGGGCATTAAGCATCATCCCTACCTTACCGTTTGCGGCCATGGCTCCCTGCAACATCAAAACAAGACGGTCTACTTTATTTCTTTTCCACTGGTCCTGACTGGCTGCTTTATTCATGATGAAGCGGGTTGTGGATTCCATCAGGGTATCGACAATGCGCAGGTTGTTGGCTTTGAGAGAGGACCCGGTTTCGGTAACTTCAACAATGGCATCCACCAGCTTGGGAGCTTTCACTTCTGTGGCTCCCCAGGAAAACTCAACATTTGCAGTCACTCCCTTGTCTTTCAGCCAATCGGTGGTCAGGTTCACGACTTCAGTAGCGATGCGCTTGCCTTGCAGATCTTTAACGGATTGAATAGCGGAATCGTTGGGGACGCATAATACCCAGCGTACGGGTCGAGCGGAGACCTTCGAATATACCAGAGGTGCTATTTCTTCGACATCGGCACGATTTTCGAGAATCCAGTCTTTGCCAGTCAGGCCGGCATCCAGTACACCATCGGCCACATAGCGGGCGATTTCCTGAGCGCGGATCAGCATGCATTCGATTTCGGTGTCATCAATACTGGGAAAATAGGACCGGCTTTTGATGTTGATGTTATAACCGGCGCGAGCAAAAAGTTTAACTGTTGCCTCTTCCAGGCTTCCTTTGGGAATTCCTAACTTCAATACGTTACCACTCATGGATTGGCTTCTTTCTTAAGAAAAATTATTTAATGGGTGAATTACTTCTTATAAACTTTTTCTGGATCGAAAACTTTCTCTTCGACGATTTCTACGTCGCCGTCAACTTTTCTAAAAAAACAACTGGTGTAGCCTTTATGACAGGCGGCCTTGCCAACTTGTTCGACTTTCAGTAGAACTGTATCGTCATCACAATCGACAAAAACTTCTTTAACAATTTGCACGTTACCGCTTTCTTCACCTTTCATCCATTGCTTGTCGCGTGAGCGGCTGTAAAACCAGGCTTTTCCGGTTTCCAGGGTTTTTTCCCAGGCAATGGTGTTCATGTAAGCAAGCATCAGGACCTTCCCGGTTTCTGCATCCTGAATGATAGCTGGGACCAGACCGCCCATTTTATCAAAATCCAATTTCATAAAAACTTCTCCAGTACGTTATGACGCAATAAAAATGCTCTTAAATCTGCGACTATTATGGGATTAGGAACCGATACCTCGAAACTTCTCCAGTATGGAGGAAGACCGAAATGGCACATTCATTTTATTGGGCGAAAACCCCAATAAACACTGGTTCAAGGTGAAGTCCGAAAATTTAAAATATAATTGATTTTATGTCAACCTTATAATAGCCTGTTTGAAATCGAATTAGTTGTTTTTTTTGTTTGTTTTGCGACATTTCCCTGTTGAATTGGGGGGGGTGTACGATTAAATCTTACTTAAAGAGGTAATATGCCTTCTATCACTCATTTTGAAATTTATAAACCCGCAGAGCCGTGTAGCTATACGGGTGAAAAACTGCGGGAAATCATGGAGAAAATAATCGCCGAAACGATCTCGCCAGACGGTAAAGACTTGAGTTTGAAGGGTTATTGCATTGGCTCGAATGGCATGACGATCCTCTGCCGTGACGAGCGTGTTGCCAAGGTGAGACGATTGAATCTCGGGGGCAACCGCATAGGCGATGATGGGGTCAAGCTATTAGCTGATTCGGAGTTGTTTTCCAAGGTCAATTGGCTGGAACTTGGCGGTAACGATGTTGGCCCGGAAGGCATCCGTTTTCTGGCGGCTTCAAATGCCTTAAAAAAGGTTAAATCTCTCAATCTCTACCGGAACTGTATTAAGGATGAGGGGGCAATAATTTTTGCCAATGAGAATCAGTTGGGAAAAATTGAGGACTTGGATCTAGCTCAGAACGAAATCGGGGACGATGGCATTTTGGCCCTTTCCCAGTCGAAAAAATTCCCTGAACTGGTCAGTGTTGCCTTGGATAACAATTTTTCTTCTTCTGAAGGAAAAGAAGAAGCCAAGATTGGCCCTAACTTTAAAAAGCTGCAGTCTCTTAACCTGTAATATAAAACTCTATGTCAGAAGCCAGCAAAGATTATGGCAAAGGCTATTTCCTGATTGCCAATCCTGTATTGCCGGACCCTAATTTTTCTCGAACGGTGGTGTTGTTATGCAACCATGACGATCAGGGGTCTTTTGGACTGGTGATTAACCGATCAGCTCCCATCAGTGCTAAAGAGGTTTTTGAGGAGATGGGCGTTATGGATTTTCCATCAGGAAAAATTTATATTGGTGGACCCGTATCTCCTGCTCAGGTGTTTTACCTTTGTCACTCAAAAACTCCTTTACCGGAACTCGATGTCATTTGTGATGGAGTTTATCTGGGTATGAACTGGGAGCTTCTTGAAAACTTAATGAATCGAGTTGAAGACCCGGAAAAAAATATCAGGTTTTATATGGGTTATTCTGGTTGGGGAGCAGGTCAGCTTGCAGGTGAGATGACC
>JAJDBI010000108.1 GCA_029261435.1 Nitrospinaceae bacterium | reverse complement strand
TCTTGTTACTCAGGAACAAAGCGGGGGATTCCAATTGCTTGATCGACCGCTTGTTCAACGATTTTATTGAGATGATTTTTTTTAGTCTACCAGAACTGTCGAACACTTTAACTTCATGCATGTAGATACCCCTTTTTATAGTTTCCAACTCAAGTATTGAAGGCAGGACAGCCCCTCCTAACCATCCTGCCCCCAAGTAACCATGACAACGCATTTCTTATGAGTTGATTTAAAGAATTGTAGTTTCTTTTCCCTCATCCTCCTTTTCCATCTCTAACTCTTCAGATGGAAGGACATCATCATTTTCCAGCTCATTTAATTCGCCAGCTTCTTTTTCCATTTCAGCAGCTTCTGCAGAATCTGGGCTTAAAACTTCAAGAATAGATTCGTTTTCCATGGATTCTTCTTTTGAATAAGACTTTTCATTTTCTTCTTCCATGGGAAGTTCGGAATAAGCCGTTCCAACTAAACATAGAGCCAGGAATGCGATAGATATAAATGTAAATAGGATCTTTTTCATATTTGTTTACCTTTTCACAAAAATAAAATTATTTATAAAAATTGTATTGAATCACTTCCCGCTTTTTCGGCCAAAGGCTACCATTTTGGCAGAATCCCATCACCTCCTTTAAAAGGGCGAAAGAATAGACCACAGCATTTGGATTGGATACAACTCTCTCCCAAAATTAGAAATTGCCTAGGAGAGTGAAAATTTTGTTTAAGGGATGAAACTATCCGCAAGATTTAAAGTTCTTTAAGGTTCCACGCAGAGAGGCCTTGGGGAACCAGTAAACGCTTTAAAGGCGGAGAAGGGGGGATTACATATATCCTGTGGCGAAATAAGATTGTTCTAATTTATCGACAATGGATTCGGAAATGTTCTGTGGGCAATCCGCTACAGGCAAAAATACCCGAGTTTTCACAACTATTGGGAAAAGCAGTATGGGGATTGTATAAGGGGTTAACATTTTAATCTTTCCTACTCATTCCAAAAAGTTGAATTTACACAAATCCATTAAGCACCTTATTTTTCAGATTTGCAATATAAAAGTGATGGCTAATAAAAAATTTTTGCCCAGTCAAAATCTCAGCCTCTTTACCAAAAAGACAACCTCAGCATGAGCAAGGGTTGTAAAATGCAAAAATGGAACTTTCCTGATTTGGGTATCTGTAATGTGTTAAAAATTTAATTGGGCACCTATTTTTTTATCTGGAGACTATTCATGCAGGACGATTTAAAAGAAGAAGCTTCTTTCACCCTTAGTGATTCTGACATACAAAACATTGAAGAGAATATTGAGCAAGGTCATGAAGAGGCAGTCGAAACTGCTGTTGCCAACCTGAGCGCCCCGGATTGCGCGGAACTTCTGGAAAAAGTAAGTGAAGATAACCGTCAGATTATTTTAGAGCAGCATTCCTCGGCAATTGACCCCGAAACATATGTCGAGCTCGATCCTGAGCTTTGTAAAGATGCTTTGGAGGATATGGAGGCACCGCAAGTTGCAGAGCTTATTTCTTCTTTGGAAAGCGATGACGCGCTCGAAGCAATCGAAAATCTTGATGCTGATTTTCAAAAAGAAGTAATCCGCAAGCTACCCATTAAATCCCGTATTTCAATGGAAGAAGGCTTAAACTTCCCTGAAAACAGTGCCGGTCGGTTACTACAACGCGAGTTTGTTGCGATTCCTCAATCCTGGACGGTAGGCGAGACCATCGATTCTCTACGCGCATCTTCTGACGATGATATCCCTGAATTTTTCTCTGATGTTTTTATTGTTTCATCAGGCTCTCAGGTTTCCGGCAAGGTGCCATTGGCTCGCCTAGTAAGATCAAAGAGTCAGATAAAACTGGAAACCCTTAGTCTGGAAGAAATTTATTCCATCCCTGCTTCAATGGATCAGGAAGAAGTGGCGCAGATTTTTAGACGTGAAAACCTGTTATCCGCAGCTGTTGTTAATTCAGAAGAGAAGATGATCGGGGTGATCACCATAGATGATATCGTCGATGTTATTGACGAGGAAGCTCAAGAAGATATTCTCAAGCTGGCGGGTGTAAAAGATCCTAGTATATACCGTGACGTTATTGCTACCAGTCGTTCTCGTTTTGGCTGGCTTTTGATTAATCTCCTCACTGCAATAATGGCCTCTATCGTTATTTCCCTGTTTGATGCTACCATTCAGCAAATTGTCGCCCTTGCCATATTAATGCCTATTGTCGCTTCAATGGGAGGAAACGCAGGAACTCAAGCATTGACAGTAGCAGTCCGTGCCCTAGCTACGCGGGAAGTATCGGATATCAACTCATTCCGCGTAATTTGGAAGGAAACAATTGTGGGTGCTTTAAATGGAGTTGCCTTTGCTTTAATTATTGGCGCAGTCACCTTTTTTTGGTTTAAAAATACCGAATTGGCACTAATAATTGCCATATCAATGATCATTAATCTCATTGTGGCAGGATTATTTGGGGCGGGAATCCCTATTTTCCTAAATCGAGTTGGCAGTGATCCCGCTATAGCCTCCACCGTCCTTCTTACTACTGTAACGGACGTAATTGGCTTTTTACTGTTTTTGGGATTGGCAGCAACCTTCTTGATTTAGTTTTTCATTTGTATTTACAAATCGTCAATAGTCTATTCCCACAAAACCAAACTCTAATTTCAAGAATTATTATTGGTGCTGCAACTAATGCAAAAGAGTGTGTTAAGAGTGTTATTCATAGTCCCAGCATATTTGATTTTATTGTGGGGTTGTTCTCTGGAGAATGGAAGGTCCATTAAGGAAATACAAAATAGTGGAAAGCTCATTGTCCTCACTCGTAATGCTCCTACGACCTATTATTTTGACTCCAATAACCAAGCTACCGGCCCAGAATATGAAATGGCAGAGGCTTTTGCTAAACATCTAGGTGTA
>JAJDBI010000107.1 GCA_029261435.1 Nitrospinaceae bacterium | reverse complement strand
GCGGGTCCGACTCCGGGGGTTTTGACGAAAAACCCATGCAGGAAATTTATCTCGATGCTTTTTATGTGGATAAGTTCGAGGTGAGTGTGGAGGCTTATAACAAGTATCGCAAAGCTGCCAAGTATGTAGAACCTTCGGTCCCATTTTTTCAGGGAGACAGTGAAGTTATGAAGGTTCCCAGCCATGCTGTTGTTGGGGTTTCCTGGCATGACGCGGTCAATTACTGTACCTGGGCTGGTAAGAGGCTTTTGACTGAAGCGGAATGGGAGAAGGCCGCACGAGGTACTCACGGGTTGGAATTTCCCTGGGGGAACAAGGTTCTCTCTGATCGTGCAAACTTTGCAGGTACTGGTGATGGCTACGCCTATATGGGGCCGGTGGGGAAATACCCCATGGGGCGAAGCGTATACGGTGTCTATGATATGGCGGGCAACGTATCGGAATGGGTCAATGACTTCTATGATCAGTTTTATTATAATTCTGCACCAATGATGAATCCCACTGGTCCTGAGAATAAAAAAAATCGCGTATTTCGGGGAGGCTCGTGGGATGCGAGAAGTGTAGATATTCGAACTGCCAAACGGTTTGCCGCTTCGCCTGGAAGAAAAGACGGTATTCTTGGTTTTCGCTGTGGTCGTTCGAAAGACTCTAAATAAACCACCCCTCGTTAGTGAGGGACATGGCATTCTTCCTCAGCTATCTTGCCTCGAAGAGGTAATGGGCTCCTGTTTATCCGAGACGTCGGAGTATAAAGATATTGCAAACTACCAGTGAGCCCAGCATTAAGCTGGCCAGCGGAGGCTCTCCGCCTCGAATCTGGATATTCCTGTTTTTTTTCGTTTCCGGCGCAACCGGTCTGATCTACGAAGTGGTGTGGACCCGTTTGCTCACGCTGGTGATGGGAAACACCCACTATTCCATCTCGACTGTCCTGACTGCGTTCATGGGTGGGCTTGCCCTTGGGAGCTATGCCGGGGGCAAAGTGATCGACAGAAAGTTCAATCCCTTGACTGCTTACGCAATTCTGGAGGCCGGAATTGGTTTGTATTGTCTGCTTATCCCCAGCCTGATTGACTTGGCCTTCCCTGTATTCAAGTGGATTTATCTCAGCTTTGGTGATTCTTATACCCAAGCCAGTCTGGCTCGATTTTTTGTTTGTGTCGGTATTTTAATCCTTCCTGCCACATTTATGGGGGCAACTCTTCCGGTGCTCAGTAAATTTGTTTCGCAGGAAGAGGCTCACATCGGAAAAGATGTTGGAACCCTGTATTCCATAAACACCTTTGGAGCGGTTTTTGGGGCTTGGGCATCAGCCTTTATCTTTATGCGGCTCTGGGGAGTTCAGTCTACTATATGGATGGCAGCTATATTGAATCTGGCCATTTCGGCTGTTATTTTCCTGGTCTTCAAACCTCCTTTAAAGGAAAAAGACCACATTAGCCCGGAGGTAACCCTAGAGCCTCTGGATAAAAAAGAAAAATTAATTCTCGTGAGCTTTGGGCTTTCGGGGATGGTAGCTCTGGTTTATCAAGTTGCCTGGAACCGTATTTTGTCTCTCTTACTCGGTTCCTCTGTTTATGCTTTCAGTCTGATTCTAACCGTTTTTATTTTGGGCCTGGCTTTAGGGACGGCTAGTTTTTCCCGGCTCCTTTCCAAGTTTAGTGATTTCATGAAGGTGTATGGAATCACTCAAATAGTAATAGGAATATGTGCCCTTTCAATCATTCCTTTATTTGGCCATATCCCTTTTGCCAATCGGTGGATTTATGAAAACTGGGGGCTACAGTTTGAGTCTGTTCAAATGGCAAACTTCCTGGTTATTTTTGCCTTGATTTTTACCCCGACATTTTTTATGGGAGCCCAGTTTCCTCTAGTCATTAAATTGATGGCGCGAAAATTGGAAACCCTGGGCGGCCACGTAGGCAGAACCTATGCTTGCAACACCATTGGTGCAATCGTAGGTTCATTCGTGGCGGGATTTTTCCTGATACCGGGGTTGGGACTGCAGACCACACTCATGAGTGGAGTGTTTCTAAATGTTTTGCTGGGAATAGCGATACTTGCCCTGGGGTCTAAGCTAAACTTCAACATGAAGACTTATGCTCTGCCTGCGGTTTTAATGTTTTCTATCTTGGCGGCAAAATCAATTGGTCCCTGGGATAAGTCCGTAATTTCCAGCGGCTCTTTCATGCCTTACCGCATTGCGGACCTTAAAGAAGCGGAGCAGAAGAAAAACAAAATTCTCTTTTTTAAAGAAGGGATGCATACCACGGTGACCACTGAACTTTCCGTTTCTGGGAATATTTTCCTGCGTGTGAATGGAAAAACCGATGCTTCTCTGGCACTCGATATGCGAACGCAATTGCTTTCCGGTTATCTGCCAATGTTGTTTCATCCTGATCCAAAATCTGCTCTGGTGATCGGACAGGGTAGCGGAATCACTTTAGGGGCGGTTGAGCAGTTTCCTATTGAAAATATCAACCTTGTCGAGATTTCGCCTTCGGTCATTGAGGGGTCGCGTTTCTTTGATCCTTTTAATCACCAAGCCCTAAACGATGAGAGAGTGACCCTTAAGCTTGAGGATGGTCGCAATCATATTGCTCTGTCTGACAACACTTATGATGTGATTGTCTCTGAACCTTCTAATCCATGGATTTCAGGGGTAGGGGCTTTATTCACCGTAAACTTTTTTGAGTTGCTGAAGAAGCGGCTGAATCCGGGCGGGGTGGCCTGCATCTGGGTTCATACTAATATGTCGCCGGATAGTTTCAAATCCATTATCCGGTCTTTCAGCAAAGAATTTCCTTTTGTGAGTATGTGGGAATCCATA
>JAJDBI010000106.1 GCA_029261435.1 Nitrospinaceae bacterium | reverse complement strand
TCCTAGATAGGGATCAATACGGCAATCTACCAAAAGGCCGAGGGGATTGGTTTTGCCATTCCCATTGACCATGCCAGACGCATCGTTGACGAGTTGATCCGTTACGGAAAAGTCCGGCGTGGCTGGTTGGGGGTGTCTGTTCAGGAACTGGATGCTCAGCTCACGCGCCACTTTAAGTTGGATCGGCAAAAAGGAGTTCTGGTTGTTGGCGTTGCCGAAAGCAGCTCGGCTGGAAAAGCGGGTCTGAAGCGTGGGGATATCATCATAGCCATTGACGATCATGATGTGAAGAACAAGTCAGATTTTCGCGGACGTATGGCTTCTTATACTGTGAGCAGTTCTGTACGCTTTTCCATCCTGCGAGACGGAAAAGTGATGAAGATCAGAGTTCGTGTCACTGCCATTCCAAAAAGTTATGTCAAGGAGTTCTCTCGAAACTGGCTGGGTTTGCTTCTTCAGGAGAACAGCGAGCGCTTTGCCCGGTCTAACCGGCTAGCGACTTCCAAAGGAATGGTCGTTGTGGAAGTGGTTCCCAACAGTGCCAGTGGAAGAATTGGTATTAAACCTGGTGATATTGTTCGTCAAATGAACCAGAAGCCTGTGGATAATGAAGAAGATTATAATAAGGCCGTTGCCGAGTTAAATAATCCGGATCGTATTTTACTTTTGGTCCAGCGTGGGCGGCAGGGGTATTATGTGACTCTGGAGCCCTGAGTTTGATTTTCTCCAGTGGGTATGACAGGGCTATGTAATCCTGAAACGTTGTTAATACTTTTCCCTCCTTTATTATGACGGTTAAACAAGATATCGAGGATCTCAAGCAGACGATCCATCAGCACGATCACCAATACTACGTTAAAAATTCCCCAACAATTTCAGACCAGGAGTATGACGCGATACTTCGACGTTTGCGAGAACTGGAGGCTAACCATCCCGAATACGTCACTCCCGACTCTCCCACACAAAGGGTGGGGGGTAAAGTGGATGAGCGGTTTAAAGCTGTCATGCATCCGGTTCCCATGCTCAGTCTCGACAACACTTATAATGTTGATGAGGTGCGAGCATTTCATCAGCGGGTGCTCCGGGGTCTGCCGGATGTTCCTGAAGATTCTATCGAATATGTGGTGGAGTTGAAGTTCGATGGTCTGGCAGTGGCACTTACCTATGAAGATGGTTTGTTGGTGAGGGGTGCAACTCGAGGCGATGGCTTACAGGGTGAAGACATCACTGCAAATTTAAGGACCCTGCGTTCCATTCCTTTGAAAATTGATACGGAACCCTTCAAACGCATCGAAGTTCGCGGTGAGGTTTATATGCCGAAAATGGAGTTTGAGCTCATCAATGCTGAGCGTGAAGCAGAAGGGGAAACGCCTTTCGCCAACCCTAGAAATGCTGCTGCTGGAGCCTTGCGCCTGCTTGATCCCGCTATCACTGCCAAACGCAAACTTGGTATATTTATTTATGCGGTGGGTTTTCTCGACAACAATCCATTCAAGACCCATTTTGAATTGCAGGAACAGCTTAAGGAGTTGAGGTTCCCGATCAACAAGTACAATCGATTGTGTGGGAATTTCGAATCGACTCTTGCACTGATCGATGAGTTTCATGACAAAAGAAAAGAACTTGATTATGAAGTGGATGGTCTGGTTATTCAGTTGAACTCTCTGGCTCATCGCAAACAACTGGGTGAGACTTCCAAGTTCCCTCGTTGGGCAGTGGCCTACAAGTATGAAGCAGAACAAGCTATGACCGAAATAATAAATATTGTTTGCCAGGTCGGCAGGACCGGATCTATCACTCCTGTTGCCGAGTTAAAGCCTGTGCTGATTTCAGGATCCACCGTCAGTAGAGCGACCTTGCATAATGAGGATGAGATCAAGCGTAAAGATATTCGGGTAGGCGACCGGGTGGTGATCGAAAAGGCCGGTGAAATCATTCCAAAAGTCATCCGAGTTATCGAGCCTTCTGGTGATCGCGGTATACCTTTCGAGATGCCCAGATTCTGCCCCGAATGTGAATCTTCTGTTTATCGTGCTGAAGGCGAAGTGGTTTGGAGATGTGTGAACAGTGCTTGTCCGGCGCAGTTGAAAGAAAGGCTCAAGCACTTTTCTTCGAGAAAGGCGATGGACATTGACCATTTCGGTCCGGCGGTGATAGAGCAGCTGGTTGACTCTAAGCGGGTCAAAAACTTTTCCGATCTTTATACCCTCAAGCCGGATGAAGTTGCTTCTTTGGAACGTATGGCGGAAAAGTCGGCGCAAAACCTGGTTTCTGCCATTGAAAAGAGCAAGCTGGCGGGACTTTCCCGTTTCCTGTATGGATTGGGAGTGCGACATGTAGGGCAACGCACGGCGATTCTTCTGGCTGGAAGATTCAGGTCTATTAAAATATTGCAAGAGATCAGTTATGATGAACTGGAAAAAATTGATGAAATAGGTCCGGTCATTGCTGAAAGCCTGAAAACATTTTTAGATCGAGACACCAATAGGCAGGAGATAGGTCGGTTGCTGGAACTGGGCATTCTAATGGATGAGCAGGGCGAGCCTCCCGAAAGCGGGGGAGCCTTTGAAGGTCTGCAGTTTGTCCTAACTGGAACCCTGACCCGGTTCACTCGTGAAGAAGCAAAAGAGAAAATACAATCACTTGGTGGTCGGGTGACAGCAACGATTTCCAAAAAAACTGATTATGTTGTGGCGGGAACTTCAGCAGGATCGAAGCTGGAAAAAGCTCAACAGCTTGGCATACCTGTATTGAATGAGGAAGCGTTACAAAAACTAATGGAGAGTGGGTGAGTCAACCTCTTTAGCGGGCAGCGGATGAACTGGTTCTTCTGCGAACTGGACGTTTTGAGTTTTGGGGCCTTCGACCGTCCGGTTTTCTGTTTTTTGGTGGAGGGCCTCGTCGCTTTCTCATTGGAGGTTTGCCTTCTTTTTCTTCCAGAAATAGTTCTTCTTCAGGCCAGGAAACGGGGATTTTACTTTTAAGGTAATCCTCAACCCGTTCGAGATGCTGGGCGAAGTCTTCACAACAAAGTGTGATAGCGGTGCCCTTGTTTCCGGCACGCGCGGTTCTGCCTATGCGATGAACATAGTCCTCTGCGTCTTGCGGTAAATCATAATTGATGACATGTGTGATGTCGTCAATGTGCAATCCACGCGATGCAACATCGGTAGCGATGAGGATATCGAGATCGCCTTTCTGAAATCTTTCCAATACTTTTATCCGGGCATTCTGGTGAAGATCGCCACTGATTTGTCCGGCATTGAAGCCGTTATGGTTAAGCTTCCACTCAAGAATTTCGCATTCAATTTTAGTGTTGGAAAAAATCAGCACTTTTTCGCCAGCTTCTTTTTTCATCAATCCTAAAAGGAGGTTGAATTTTTCATGTTGTCCAACGTGATAGAGGATCTGGGTGATTGCATCGACCACGGCTTTTTCTGGCTCAATGGCTACTCTGACTGGATTGTTCATGTGCTCGTAGCACAATTCCATCACCCGGTGATTGAGGGTTGCAGAAAACAGCATGGACTGACGTTTGTCATAGGGCGAACAGTTGCGGAATAAATAGCGCAGGTCAGCAATGAATCCCATATCAAACATACGGTCGGCTTCATCCACGACCAGAACTTCCACCTGCTTTAAACTGAAGAATTTTTGCTTATAGAAATCGATCAATCGTCCCGGTGTGGCGATCAGGATATCCACTCCGGCCTTGATCAGGTTTTTCTGTTTTTCGTAATCCACTCCTCCGATAACGCAAACCGTTTTGAATGAACAATGCTTGCCGAGCAGCAGAGCATCCTTCTCAATTTGCCTTGCCAGCTCGCGGGTTGGAGCTATGATCAATGCTCGGGGACCGTCTTTTCCTTTAGGTACCAGAGGTGGAGTGTTTTCTAACAGTCGGGTAAGCAGGGTGATTAAAAATGCTGCGGTCTTCCCTGTTCCCGTCTGTGCCTGCCCAGCCAGATCTTTACGCCCAAGAGTTATGGGTAGAGACTTGCTCTGGATAGGTGTGCAGGTTTCAAATTTTGCTTCACGAATACCCTGTAAAACTGGCTCGGGTATGGGGAGGGACTCAAATTTCAATAATTCCAAAAGATGCTCCGGGTGGGCACTTCTCGCAAGGACTCGTGAGAGCTAGTAGAGCCTTTGTTTTCAAGGGGTTAAAAAACTTTGTTGTAGACAGGTTTCATTATGAGGTGCTTAACTCTGATTTGCAACTCAATTTTCATTTTTCTTGACTTTGGAGGGGGGGAAATGTTTAAATCCTCCTTCAATTTTGATTCCGGTCGCTACCCCGATTGTATGCCCGTCCACACTTGATCTCAGAGAGTTTACCCTTTGATTTTCAATGGTTTTGGTTGCAAAGTGGAAGAGTCGAGAAACTGGGTTGAAAGAGTAGAAAAAGAAAACTAGTATTGTTTTAAATCCAATTTTTACTGAATGAACTTGCTATGAGTGGATTACGGGATTTTCTCCGTATTGAGGTGACTTTGTGATTCAACATGATGTAGTGATTATAGGTGCTGGTCTTGCAGGGATGCGTTGTGCCCTGGAGGCGTGTAAAGAACTGGATGTCGCCGTTTTGACCAAGGTGTATCCATCCCGGTCCCATTCCGGTGCGGCGCAGGGCGGGATCGCTGCTTCTCTGGGGAACTCGGAACCGGATAGTTGGGAAGAGCATATGTATGACACCATCAAGGGTGGTGACTTTCTCAACGATCAGGACGCAGTGGAAGAGTACGTTAAGGCCGCTCCCAGGGTCATCTATGAATTAGAACATATGGGCTGTATTTTCAGTCGTACGCCGGATGGGAAAATTGCTCAGCGAAGTTTTGGTGGGCATTCCAAACCGCGCGCCTGTTTTTCTGCTGACCGTACTGGACATGCTATTTTGCATGCCCTTCATGAACAACTCATGAAGAATGAGAAATCCGTAAAAATTTATAATGAGTGGTATATGCACTCTTTGATCGTCGATGGCGATCGTTGTAATGGTGTGGTGGTCAGCAATGTTCAGACCGGAGAAGTAGAAGTGATTCAAGCCAAGGCTGTGGTTTTTGCCACAGGTGGCTATGGTAGGGTTTTTAAAATCACATCTAACGCTTTTGCCAGTACGGCGGATGGTGTTATGGCCGCGTTTGAAGTAGGCCTTCCTTTGGAAGACCCCGAGTTTGTTCAGTTTCACCCATCAGGATTGTTCCGTCAGGGAATTTTATTTTCGGAAGCGGCACGGGGGGAAGGGGCTTATCTCTTGAATGGAAAAGGAGAGCGCTTCATGGAAACGTATGCCCCTTCTCGTATGGAGCTGGCACCTCGTGATATTGTCGCTCGAGCTGAACAGAGTGAAATAGATGCTGGTCGTGGTGTGAACGGTGAAGACTGCATCAATCTTGACTTGCGCCATCTGGGTAAGGAACGGATCATGGAACGTCTGCCACAGATCCGGCAACTGGGTATCGACTTTTTGGGTATTGATTGCATTACTGATTGCCTTCCCATTCAACCTACTGCGCATTATTCGATGGGAGGGATTCCAACTGATAAGGACTGTCACGTTATCAGCGATGAAAACGGCACCCGGATGAACGGATTTTTCGCTGCTGGAGAATGTGCTTGTGTCTCCGTTCATGGAGGAAATCGACTGGGAACAAATTCCCTTCTGGAAGCCGTGGTGTTTGGAGAACGTGCGGGTAAATCCGTGCTTGAATATGCAGTGGGCATTGACCACGGAAACGTCAATGAAGGACAGGAAAAAGCCAAGGTCTTGGAAAAGTTTGAAGATATTTATCAAAGGGATGGATCAGAAAGCTATAACGACATCCGTGATGCAATGAAAGAGATTATGATGAGTCATTGTGGGGTTTTCCGCGATGAAGAAAAACTA
>JAJDBI010000105.1 GCA_029261435.1 Nitrospinaceae bacterium | reverse complement strand
AAAACCTGGGTAGAAAAAGCCGAAGACAATGGATGGATTATTCCTAAAGCTCGGTTTGGGCTTTTCCCGGCACAATCGGATGGTGACGAGGTCATTGTTTATGATCCTAAGGATCGGGATAAAGAATTAGCTCGACTCCGGTTTGATGTCTGCATTGGAAAGGGAAGAAAAGATATCTTTTCGGTCGGGCAGTATTTTCACACCAAAGCATCGGGGCAGTGGGATGTGATCGGATTGCAGATATCAACCGCAGGTGACAAAGTTGAAACGGGTGTTGAAGAATTCAAGGAGCAGAATGACAGTGAGTCGGCTTTGTACCTTCAGGGTTTGAGCGACCGCGTGGCTGAAGACCTGGCAGAGTACATCCACCAACTGCTTCGCCAGCGGGTTGGAGCGAAAAAAGATAACCGAGGCCAACGCTACAGCCCGGGTTACCCGGCCATAACCGACCTGACTTACAATCGTGTTATCTGGGAGCTTCTCGGGGCTGAAGATATTGGCGTGACCTTGACCTCAGGGGACGAGTTTTATCCCCCCAGCACGACTGCGGCGGCGATCTGTTTTCATAAGGATGCGGGATACAGTTAATCTGCTTTGCCAGGGCAATTCGTAAATACAGCTTATTTTCACCGGGTGTGGCCCGGCCTTCCTACGTGCTCAAATCAGGTTTCAAGTCCTTTTAAAATTCAGCCGATAAGAAAACACTCGACAGATCAGGATTTACTTGTCTGGAGCGTTGCAGAATGTCAGGGTAAAGGTATGAAAGAAAAGGTTTTGGTGGATTAGGGGTGGGGGGAAATAAACCCTTTATATAGTTGACATCATTTGTTAAGATAATAGAGAAGTTCACCCGAATAAGACAAAGGGATGTTGCCCTGCAGCTTTTAATACTGTGGGCCTCTTTTCAGATTATAAATCCGCTATTTTTGAGGCAAGTTGAATCATGTTTAAGCGATTCACAGAGAGGGCGCGTAGAGTCATAATCCTTGCACGCGAGGACGCTGAACTTTATCGCCACGAATATTTAGGAACAGAACATATTTTGCAGGGCGTTATCAAAGACGGTGGGGGCATTGCTGTTGCCATTGTTCAAAAAAGCGGAGTGGATCTGACTCAATTGAAAAAGGAGTTGGAAAAGAACCTGCCTCGCAGTTCAAATTCATTGATTATTGGGGATATCCCTTTTACCTCCCGAGCCAAGAAAGTATTGGAATTCGCGGTCGAGGAAGCGCGAGCCTTGAATCATAACTATATTGGCACCGAGCACCTTCTTCTAGGTCTTTTGAAGGAGAAGGAAGGCGTCGCCTGCCGGGTTCTGAATAGTTTCGGTATGTTCTTTGATGATGTCCGAGAAAAAATTGTGGAAATGTTCAAAGAACCTACCGAGAGCAACCGGGAAGTGGGCAAAACGCCGACTTTGGATGAATTCAGTCGTGACTTGACGAAAATGGCGATTGACGGAAAGCTGGATCCTGTCATCGGCCGAGCCAAGGAAATCGAGCGAGTGATTCAGATTCTCAGTCGTCGTACCAAAAATAATCCTGTATTGATTGGTGAGCCGGGTGTTGGTAAAACCGCGATCGTCGAAGGACTGGCTCAACTTATAGCAGAACGAGAAGTTCCGGATACTCTTTTTGAGAAGCGTGTGGTCTCGCTGGATTTAGGTTCCCTGATTGCAGGCACCAAGTATCGCGGTCAGTTTGAAGCCCGCCTCAAAGGCATTATGAAAGAAATCATTCAGAATGACAGTGTCATTTTGTTTGTTGACGAGTTACACACCCTGGTAGGAGCAGGAGCTGCCGAAGGTTCGGTGGATGCCTCCAATATGCTCAAGCCAGCTCTTTCTCGTGGTGAAATCCAATGCATTGGTGCTACCACTTTGGAAGAGTACCGCAAATACATTGAGAAGAACGGCGCATTGGAAAGACGTTTTCAGCCCATCATTGTGAATCCACCATCAGTGGAAGAAACAATTGAGATCATTAAAGGGTTGAAGGTTCCGTATGAATTGCATCACAGGGCCAAAATCTCGGACGAAGCGATTGTTACTGCAGTTCGGTTTTCCGAGCGATACATCAGTGACCGGTTTCTCCCCGATAAAGCTATTGACGTTATTGATGAGGCGGGGTCCAGAGTGCGTCTGCGTGAGATCACTCAATCTCCTGAGATGAAAGAAATTCAGCGCGATATAGACGTAGTCATTCGTGATAAGAAAGTCTGTATCGAAAATCAGGAGTTTGAAAAAGCGGTTGAATTACGCGACAAAGAAGAAGAGTTGCGCGATAAGTTGGATGTGGTGAAAGCAGACTGGGATAAGGGCCGCGATGTCTCTGAGCCGAGTATCACAGAAGATGATATTGCCGATGTTGTTTCCAGTATGACCGGAATACCGCTCTCCCGAATTGAAGAGAAGGAAAGCGCGCGTCTTATTGACATGGAAAATGAACTGGCTGGTAAAGTGGTTGGTCAGGGCGAGGCTATCAAAGTGTTGACCAAGGCGATTCGCCGGTCTCGCTCTGGTTTGAAAGATATGAAAAGACCGATTGGCAGCTTTCTATTTCTGGGGCCGACAGGTGTTGGTAAAACGGAGTTGGCAAAGGTTTTGGCTGAATTCCTTTTTGGCAATGAGGATGCACTCATCCGACTGGATATGTCAGAGTATATGGAGAAATTCAATGTGTCTCGTCTTACCGGTGCACCTCCAGGATATGTCGGATATGAGGAAGGCGGCCAGTTGACAGAAAAAGTACGTCGCAAACCTTATTCGGTAGTTCTTTTTGACGAGATCGAAAAAGCTAATGCGGATATCTATCATCTCCTTCTGCAGATTATGGATGATGGTCGATTGACAGATAGTTATGGTCGGGTGGTGGATTTCAAGAATACGGTTGTGATCTTGACCTCCAACATCAGTTCCCGGATGCTGGAAAAAGGAACCAGTCTTGGGTTTCACAAGGATGACGATGAGCTGAACTACGACAAGATGCAAAAGGAACTGAAGCAGGACTTGAAAAAGACCTTCAACCCTGAGTTTCTCAACCGCTTGAGCGAGACAGTGGTATTTCGTCCTCTGGAATTGGATAATATCGTCGAGATTCTTGATGTTCAGTTGAACGCTCTCAACGAGCAGTTGATCCAGCAGGGGTTGACCATTGATGTGACACCTAGTGCGAAAAGATGGTTGGCTGAAAAAGGCTTCGACGCTAATTTTGGTGCCCGACCTTTGAAGCGAGCGATCCAAAAACATTTGGAAGATGTTCTATCCGATGAAATGCTCAAGGGTCGATTCACAAATGGTGGACTCATTGAGGTAAGCCTGCAGGATGACAGTCTGGTATTTGTTGAAAAGTCTGGAGCTGTTAACGTTGGCGGATAAATTTTTCTTCGCTTAAGCGGAAGCGATGATGATTAAAAATATTTAAAGTATTAAGTTTCAGTGGGTTATACTGCTGAGGCTTGATACTTTTTTTTGCCTGGAAATGCCAGGTGAGGTTTTACCCTGATAACTCGAAAAAATTCAGATAGTTCTGGTCAAATGGTGAAAAAAGCCCACATTTTTTTTGCGGCTCTTATTGGTTTTGCTCTCCTTGCTCTGGTTCCCCTTGCGTCTGCTCAAGAAGGTGAAGATATCCAGTCCGTGAAGGTGGAAGGAAATAAGCGGATTGATGAGTCGACGATTCTCTATTACATCAAATCCAAGCCCGGCACGGTGCTTTCCAAAAAACAAATCCGTGAGGATATTGAACAAATATATAGCTTGGGGCAATTCAAGGACATCCGTGTTGAAACACGGGAGACATTGAAGGGGCTGGAAATTGAATTTATTGTTGAAGAAATCCCCTCCATCGGGGATGTCGAAATTGTGGGTAATGACAAGGTTGATGCCAATGATATCCGGGAAAAAATCGGACTCAAGCGAGGGGCGACATTTAATGACCATTTGATTCTGGAGAGCAACGAGGAAATTCTCAAGCTCTATCGCGAGAAGGGGTACTTTTTCGCTCAAGTCAACATTGATACTAAGTCCGGCCAGGATAATCTTGTTAGCATTTCGATCAGGGTCAAGGAAGGGGAAAAAGTAAAGATTGAAAAAATTCGTTTTTCGGGAAATAAAGCCTTTCCTGATAAAAAACTGCAGGAGCAGATGGAAACCCAGGAAAAAACCTGGTATTCCTTTTTGGATGATTCTGGCGTATACCAGAAAGATATTTTAAAACTGGATTTATTCCGGATAGAAGGTTTTTACCACGATAACGGTTATCTCAGAGTCAAGGTGTTAGAGCCTCGTATTGATATCAACAAAAAGGCGAGAGAAGTTCATATCACTGTTCCGGTTGAGGAAGGCCCGCAGTTCAGGGTGAAGAGTTTGAAGTTGAATAGTGATGACGCTGTCTCTGCAGATGAAATTCAAAAAAGCATACAGACCAAGGTTGGTACTGTCTACAACGTATCCCAGCTTCGTCAGGATATTTTAACAATTGCCGATTTATATTCTAAAAAGGGTTATGCCTACGCTGACGCAAACCCTGTTTCCAAGTTAAACGATGAAGACCGTACTGTTGAATTGTCAATTGAAGTTGATAAAGGCAAAAAGGTTTATGTTGGCAGCATTGAGGTTCTGGGAAATCTAAAAACCCGGGACAATGTCATCCGCCGCGAATTTAGATTGAAAGAAGGTGAGTTGTTTGACAGTTCCAAGTTGAAGAGGAGCAAACAGCGACTCAACAACCTCAATTTTTTTGAAGATGTTAAAATCGATACCCATAGAGGACAAGACCCTGACCTCATTGACATTCTCACGACAGTGACTGAAAAACCGTCTGGGTCGTTCTCAGTCGGGGCGGGTTTCAGTTCGGTTGAGAATTTGATTTTTACCACCTCGATCACTCAGAACAATCTGTTGGGAAATGGTCAAAGGTTGAGCTTGAATGCTCAGCTGTCTTCCATTCGAACGGACTTCAACGTAAGCTTTACCGAGCCGCGTTTGTTTGATTCCGAAATACTACTAGGAATCGATGCGTTTAACCAGGATCAGGATTTTCTCAGCTTCGATTCCCAGTCAACCGGAGGCGGTTTTCGTTTGGGTAAAAATATTTCTGAGTATGATTCGGTTAACTTTAGATATCGTTTTGATAATGTAGAAGTGACGGGCTTGAGTGCTGCCGATGAAACGGAGTTTTTTAAAAACGAGACTCGTGTGACCAGCAGAGTGGCACCCACCTTCATTCACGACTCGAGAGACAATTTTTTAAATCCTTCCAAGGGATGGAGGCATGTGTTAGGATTTGAATTTGCCGGACTGGGTGGCGCTAAATTCACTAAATCTGTTTATGAAGTGACGTATTACCACCCTCTGGTGGGCAAGATTGTTGGTGCGGTGCATGCCCGGGTTAATTATGCCGAGGGATATGGTGGAGAGGATCTTCCGGGTTTTGAAAGATACTTCATGGGAGGGCCGACTTCTCTGCGTGGTTTTACAATTCAAGACGTCGGGCCAAAAGATAGTGATGGTGATCCTGTAGGGGGTAGCCAATCACTACTTCTTAATTTAGAAGTGCAGTACCCCTTCACCAAATCTTTTCGTGGGTTTCTGTTTTATGACCGTGGAAATGTATATGGTAGTGGAGCTAATACCAGTACCACGGCGAAAACTTTTGACTTGGGAGAAATGCGTAGCAGTGTAGGTGCGGGTATTCGCTTTATCAGTCCTTTTGGTCCATTGGGTTTTGCCTATGGAGTTAAACTGGATAAGGAAACGGGTGAAGAGGCGGCAGAATTTCATTTCTCGGCAGGAAGTGCATTTTAATTCTTAAACTTTAAAAAGGATCTGGTTTATGCAGTTAACAACTTGTAAGCAGTTCAGGCTCATTTGCTCTCTACTCATTTTGGGTTTTCTGGTTAGTGGGTCGTTTGTAGTTTCTTCTTTTGCTGCAGATAGCCGGATAGGATTTTTGAATATTCAAAAAGCGGTTTCCAGCACTAAAGAGTGGAAGTCCAATTTCGATAAATTTAAATCCAATTTCACCAAAGAGAAAAAAAGAATCAAGATCAAGGAACAAAAGATCAAAAAAATGTTGGAGAACTTGAATAAACAAAGTTTTGTTCTGGATCCGGAACTGAAAAAGAAAAAAGAAGATGAATTCAGAAAAGAAAAAATTGAATTTGAAAGATATGTCCAGGATCAGAATGCGGAGTTTGGAAAACAAGAAAAAGAAATGACCCAAAAAATTCTGCTTAAAATGATGGACGTCATAAAAAGAATTGGTAAAGAAAAGAAATATACAATGATTCTGGAGCAGAAGGTTGTTCTCTATCATGATAAGGGCAATGATTTAACAAGTGTCGCAACACGAGCCTACGACAGAGCGAATAAATAGTTTCGTTACGGCAATAGCAGGCTGCTTGCTCCCGCATGTTCACTCGCTGAAATTCCTGGCAAAGCCAAAAGCTTTCATCAGTAAGAACGGATTCCAAATATGATGGATATTAATGAAATCAAAAAGATCATCCCACATAGATACCCCTTTCTATTGGTCGATAAGATTATCGAATGTGATATGGACTCCCGCATTGTCGGTATCAAAAATGTGACGATCAATGAACCTTTTTTTCAAGGGCATTTCCCTGAGTTCCCTGTTATGCCGGGGGTGCTTATTATCGAAGCTCTTGCACAGGTAGCCTGTATTTTGGGAATTAAAATTATGAACAAGGAGGGCCAGTCTTCCGTGTTCTTCACCGGTATAGACGGGGCTAAGTTCAGGAAACCTGTCGTGCCGGGAGATCAATTGCGGCTTGAGTTGACTAAGATCAAGCAAAGAGGAACGCTGTTCCGGTTTGAGGGCAAAGCATTTGTAGGAGATGCTTTGGCTACTGAGTGCACTATTCAGGCAATGCTCGGTAAAGACTGATATTGTAAACGGGCAGGCTCACCATTTTTATTTTCGCGTGTCTTTTTCCGGCCAATCATGATGGCTTTATCCTTTAGAACGTGACCATTCATTCCAGTGCAGTCATTCACACAGATGCCGAATTAGCCCATGGAGTTGAGGTGGGTCCTTTTACGACTATTGGCTCAAATGTGCGGATCGGTGAGGGGACAGTTGTAGGTCCCAATGTAGTTATTGAGTCGGGTACGATTATCGGAAGGGGCTGTAGGATTTTTCACGGTGCCTCACTGGGCGGCGAGCCCCAGATACTTAACTTTAAAGACATACCCACTTCACTGGAAATTGGTGATGAAACGGTGATTCGAGAGTTTGTCACCATTCATAGATCGGGTTTTGAAAATGGTGTTACCAGGGTTGGTGGCGGATGTCTGCTCATGGCTTATTCGCATATCGGTCATGACTGTGAGATAGGCAACGAAGTTGTGGTTGTAAATAGCACGGCTTTATCAGGTCATGTTATTGTAGAAGACAAGGCATTTATTTCGGGCTTGGTGGGTGTTCATCAATTTGTCCGGATCGGCCGGAATGCAATGGTTGGAGGGATGGCACGTGTAAATCAGGATATTCTTCCCTTTTCCACCGTTGAAGGAAACCCGGCTCGGTTGTACAGTGCCAATGCGGTGGGGCTCAAGCGGGCAAACTTTAAACCTGATGTCCGGGCGGCGATAAAAAAAGCATTGAATGTAATTGCCCAACCGGAACTGAACACCAAACAGGCCGTAGAAAAAATTACGGCGGAAATTGAAAAGTTTGATGAAATTCAATATCTCATCGATTTTATAGAAAATTCCTCTAGAGGAGTGACCAAGTAGTGGCAAAAGTAAAAGCGGGTGTCATTGGAGCGGGCAGGATGGGTGAATACCATGTCGGGGTTTTGTCCGAGATGCAAGGGGTGGAACTTGCTGGGGTAGTGGATGTTGATCCTCAGCGAAGGAAGGCCATTCAAGATATCTATCATGTTCCGACTTATTCAGACTGTAAGGATCTTTTTGGGCGCGTAGATGTTGCGGTAGTCGCAGTGCCTACAATGCTACATTATCCTGTCACCAGGGAACTACTTGGGAATGGCATCCATGTTCTACTGGAGAAACCCTGCGCCAACAACCTCGATCACGCTCGCGAGCTTTTTCAGTTAGCTCAAGACAAGAGCCTGACTTTGCACATTGGTCACGTGGAACGTTTTAATGGGGCGGTTCAGGAACTTCATAAAATTGTAGAGACTCCACTTTTTGTCGAATGCAAGCGCATGGGACCTTTCGCAGAAAGAGTGAGGGATGACGGAGTGGTCCTTGATATCATGATTCATGATATAGATATCATTCTTAACCTGATCAAATCGAAAGTGGTTACAGCCCATGTTGTTGGAGCTTCGGTCTTTACAGAAATAGATGATCTTGTGAGCGCTCAACTCGAATTTGAGAATGGGTGCATTGCCAATATAGTTGCCAGCCGAGCTTCGCAGAATAAAGTCCGCACCTTGTCGGTGACACAGAAAGATTCTTTCGTGGTTTTGGATTACACCGATCAGGAAATTTATGTTCACAGGAAATCCTCCTCCGAGCATCAAATGAGCAAAGGTTCACTGCGATACAAGCAGGAGTCGTTGGTCGAAAGGATTTTTGTCCACAAAGATAATCCTCTCAAGTTGGAACTCCAGCATTTCATCGATTGCGTTAAAAATGGAAGTCCTAGAAATGTTGCGGTGAATGACGAGCTTTATTCGCTGGAAATCGCCTTGGATATTCTGGCCCAGTTCAATCGAAAAAGACAAAATTAGTTTCACGGCTTGTACGAACGGGTACAGTGGTCTCGCAAATCACCTCATCGCGGAAACGGGCACGCCTTCCGCAATCTTCTTTGTCCATCATTATGCAACCCACCCATGAAAAAATAGGCCTTATTGCCGGAGCTGGAGAAATCCCCATATATTTTGCGCGCAAGGCCAGCCAGTTGGGAATAAAAATTATCAGCGTTGGTTTCACAGAAGAAATCCAAAATGGTTTGATGCCATTTTCCCAAATGAGTTATGCGATTGGAGTCGGTCAGGCGGGAAAAATTCTTGATACGTTTAAAAAGAACAATGTCAAAGATCTGCTGATTCTGGGTAAGGTCGAAAAGAGTGTCATTTTTAAATTACAGAAATTCGACCTTAAGACGCTTAAGTTTTTAAAAAATATCGTGACGCATGAGGACAAGGTTCTGCTTTTGGGAATGATTGAAGAGCTGCAAAAGGAAGGTTTTACTGTTCTAAGTCAGAAAGAATTTTTGTCTGATATTTTTCCTCCAAAAGGAAACCTGACTCGTAGAGAGCCAACCAGGCAGGAGTTGGAAGATATTGAATTTGGACTACCCATTGCACGAAAATTAGCAGATATGGAAATTGGTCAGACCCTCATAGTAAAAAACAAAACGGTGGTGGCTGTTGAAGCTCTTGAGGGAACAGACCATGCTATTCAAAGAGGATGTGAGTTGTCTCAGGGGAAATGTGTGGTGATTAAAGTCAGCAGGACCAATCAGGATTACCGTTATGACAGCCCTGGCATTGGCCCGCAAACCATTCGAATGCTGAGTGAAGGATCTGTTTTGGCATTAGAGGCAGAACGAGTCATGGTGGTGGAGCAAGAGAAAGTTCTTGATCTGGCTAATGATGCGAAAATTGCTGTGACCTGCGTTTAGCCATGTAAGGAATAGAGCAGTAAGATGATAAGCCAAAACGTTGTGAGAGCAGAATAAAGATAATGCAAACTACCTGCGGAGATTCTCCGAATTATTTAATTATTGCTGGTGAGGCATCGGGAGATTTACATGGCTCGAAGCTGGTATCCGCATTAAAGACTCGTTTACCCAAAGCTCGTTTCACTGGAATGGGCGGAGCCAGAATGCGGGAAGCTGGCGTGGATACGCTCTTTGGTATTGAGCGTATGGGTGCTGTCGGGATAGTGGAAGTTCTGGGCGACTTTGATCATTACTATAAAGTCTATAGGAGATTGATGAGGGAGATCGCTTCACGTCGTTATGATGCGGTTATTCTTATTGACTACCCAACCCTGAATCTTAGACTGGCAAAACAGGGCAAACGTTTTGATTGCCCGGTGTTCTATTTTATCAGTCCGCAAGTTTGGGCTTGGAGAAAGGGAAGAATCCGGGATATTAGAGATTCTGTTAGTAAAATGTTTGTCATTCTTCCATTTGAAGAAAAAATGTATTTGGATGCCGGGGTGAACGCAGAGTTTCTAGGGCATCCGTTTGTGGACCTGGTTCACCCCAGCCGAACCCGCGAAGAGAGTCGTGAAAAATATTCCCTGAACCCGGAAGTCAAGACCATTGGGTTGCTACCCGGAAGCAGGATGAACGAGGTCAACTCTCTTTTAGATGTGATGATTCAAGCAGCGGAAAAAATCTGTAGCGAATTAGGTTCCTGCCAGTTTCTTCTCCCTGTTGCCGACTCCATAGACCCGGATCTGATTCGCCAACGTCTGGGAGCTAACCCGCTTGGCATTCAGTTGGTCGAGGGAGAACCCTATGATGTGATGAATAGTTGTGACATGTTGATCATTGCATCCGGTTCTGCAACTTTGGAAGCTGGAATTATTGGATGCCCCATGGTCATCATCTATAAGTTGAATCCCTTGACATACATGCTGGCAAAGTTGTTAGTGAATGCTCCATTGGTAGGTCTGGTGAATATTGTCGCAGAGGAAGAGGTTGTGCCTGAGTTGATACAGGGTAAAGTGACGGCTGAAAATATTTGTGCTGAGGTGCTTGCGGTTTTACGTGCTCCAGAAAAAGAAAAGGCAGTTCGCGAGCGACTCCATAAAATCAAGAGTACTCTTGGAGATCCTGAAGTCATGAAAGTTGTGGCGAAACGCATTGCTGATGTAATGAATAAATTGGATGCCAATGAAAAAACTCCTGTTTAATTACGTACTCCCGTACCTTCTTTTTGGGCTGATTTATATCTGGTGTCTGACTATTCGCTCAAAGAACCTGAATGAGGAAGAAGAAAACCATTTTAAGAATCTTACCGGGCCCTATATTCTCACCTTGTGGCATGGCAGAATCTTTTACCTGTTTTATTATCTTCGCCGACACCCCGATTATTTTCTATTGATCAGCCCGAGTGCGGATGGCGATCTTCTGGCCCGGCTTGCTCGACTGATGGGGTATTCTGTGATTCGAGGTTCCAGTTATAAGAAAGCTGTTCCTGCAGCTCGGTCACTGATAAAAGTTTTGCGCAGGAACCAGAGGATTATCATTATTGCCGATGGCTCACGTGGACCAAGGTGCGTGGCCCAACCAGGATCGGTGCAGTTGGCGGGAATAACCGGAGCACCTGTTTTTGCCATGACCTTTGGGGCCAATAATAAAATAGTCTTAAATAGTTGGGATCGTTTTGTCATTCCCCTGCCTTTCACCCGTTGTTCCCTTAACTTCTCATCTCCGATCACACTCTCGCGGAAACCGTCAGAGCAAAGCATTGAGGAAAAACGATTGGAACTGGAAAGCACTCTCAATCGCATAACTCAAGCCAGCGATGAAGGGCAAAAAACGCTTTAAAAGTAAACATTTCCAGCCCTTGGATGCCTAAAATTGGGGCATCTATCCGCGTTTGAATTTGCCCATTGGTTGTGATATAGTTCGCCGTATTGTAAACCCCTTTAAATCTATAGACTTTTTGCGAGACCTGCCAAGAGGCCGTAAAAATTCTTATTGGCATGAAAATTGAAGTAAGTAGCAATGACTGGTTAGGGGGTTTCTGAAGAAGAATCGTTATGACTTGGCAAAGATTCTGGTCATAAGGAAAGTCGTCCACCAGCCCGGATCGTTTTTGAACAAATTGGCTAGAGGAAAACAATATGAAAAAGGTCGAGGCGATCATCAAGCCGTTCAAGCTGGATGAAGTGAAAGATAAGTTGAACGAGATTGGGGTCAAAGGAATTACCGTCAGTGAAGTAAAAGGGTTTGGCAGACAGAAGGGCCACACCGAACTGTATCGTGGTGCTGAATATGTCGTGGATTTTCTTCCAAAAATAAAGATGGAGATCATTATCAGTGATAGTCAGGTGGAAGATGTGATCAATACCATCATGCAGGCTGCGCAAACTGGTAGAATCGGTGACGGAAAAATATTTGTAACAGACCTTCAGGATACTGTGCGTATTCGTACGGGAGAGCGCGGCGAAGACGCTATTTGATCCAGTTTTTTTAGTTAGCCCGTCTCTTTTTTGACCTGACAAGCAGATATTCCCAAATTTGGGATTGCTGGATATTAAGTTTAAAGCGGGGGCCGAATTTGACGGCTCCGGTTTTTTTTGCGTCTTATTTTTGTATATATAACTCTTAACTATTTTTTGCAGGAGATACTTTAATGACCCCCAAAGAGGCAGTGGATTTCGCAAAAAAGAATAATGCTCGAGTAGTAGATGTAAAGTTCATGGATCTACTTGGATCCTGGCAGCATTTTTCTGTACCGATGAGTGAGTTGGAAGAACATTTGTTTGATGAAGGCCTGGGTTTCGATGGCTCCAGCATCCGCGGATGGCAGGCCATTAATGCCAGTGACATGATAGTTATTCCTGACCCGACCACTACGGTCATGGACCCGTTCACGAAAGAACCGACGGTCAGCATGATAGGTAATATTGTGGACCCGGTCACCAAGGAAAAATACAGTCGTGATCCTCGTAATATTGCCCAGAAAGCGGAAGCCTTTCTCAAATCCACCGGAATTGGTGACACGGCTTATTTTGGACCCGAAGCCGAATTTTTTATTTTTGACAATATCCAATATGATTCCACCACGAATGAATCGTTTTATTCGATTGATTCTGTGGAAGGGAACTGGAACACTGGTCGAGATGAAGGCCCTAACCTGGGCCACAAACCCAGGCATAAAGAAGGTTATTTCCCGGTAGCTCCCAACGATACTTTTCAGGACATTCGTTCTCAAATGATGTTGACCATGGAGGAGGTTGGTATCAGCATGGAGTGTCACCATCATGAAGTTGCAACTGGCGGACAGAACGAGCTCGCAATGCGATTTGCTCCACTGGTTAAATGTGCCGATAGCTTGATGTGGTACAAATATATCGTTAAAAACGTTGCCCGGGCAAATAACAAAACGGCGACCTTCATGCCCAAGCCCATGTTTGGCGATAATGGTACCGGGATGCATGTTCATCAAAGTATTTGGAAGGATGGCAAGCCCCTGTTTGCTGGAAACAGCTATGCGGGTTTCAGTGAAATGGGAATGCACTACATCGGTGGTATCTTGAAACATGCACGGTCGATTTGTGCTTTTGCTGCCCCGACGACCAACTCCTACAAACGCCTGGTTCCGGGTTTTGAAGCCCCGGTCAACCTGGCTTATTCAAGTCGGAACAGAAGTGCGTCCATCAGAATCCCGATGTACTCACCAAGTCCCAAAGCCAAGCGGTTGGAAATCCGTTTCCCCGATCCTTCCTGCAATGGCTATCTGACGTTTGCCACCATGCTAATGGCTGGATTGGATGGCATTGAAAATAAAATCGACCCTGGTGAGCCGTTGGATAAAAATATTTACTCCCTCGGACCGGAAGAGTTGGCGAATATTCCTACTTTGCCACATTCTTTGGATCAATCACTTGAAGCTTTGGAAGCGGACCATGAATTCCTTCTCAAGGGTGATGTGTTCACTCAGGATCTGATCGAAACCTGGATCGAGTATAAGCGTGAGAATGAAATTGACCCTCTGCGTTTACGACCGCATCCTCTGGAATTCGAAATGTATTACGATTGCTGATTCTGGAAAAAACCAGGACTTTTAAACCCCCTGGGTTCTCCCAGGGGTTTTTTTTTTGATAGATTAGCCTAAACATCCGAACTACTACGAAAATAAATCCATGCCTGTAAAATTGATCCACCGAATTCATCAACGTCAACTCTGGGATGAAACTCTGTTTGAGCCTTTGCAGGATTTTGCGCTTCGTGATCCTAAAAATGCGTGGAAAGATCTCATTGCTTTGGCTGACCATGCACAATTTGAAAAACTATATCCGGATTTCTTTAAGACTTTATTGGCGTTGATTTCCAGTTCACATAACGCGGATATGGCCCTGCATAACTTCGAGCGTTTTTCAGAGAAAATTTCTGATAAGGATTATTTATACACTCAACTGATTGAATCGCCCTCCTTGTTTCAGGCCCTGGTATTTTTGTTTTCGGGCAGCCAGATACTCTCTGATGTGTTGCTGAGAGAACCTTCCTACGTAGACTGGTTGAACCAACCGGAGACTCTGGAGAATTCCAAATCAAAAGATATGTTGATGCGGGATTTTTATGAAATGGCGGGAGACGAGTTTCAAAGTAAAAATATTTTTTCTGCCCTGAGAAAATTTAAGAAAAGAGAATATGTGCGAATTGGATTGCGGGACCTGTTGGGCAAAGTTGAATTTCAGGAAACGGTTGAAGATATTTCCAACCTCGCCGATGTTTGCCTGCAAGCAGCCTATGAGCATGCAGACCGGGAGTTACGAAAGAAGTATGGAACCCCCTTTTATCAGGATGCAGATGAGAACTGGAAGGAGTCGGAATTTGCCATTCTGGGTATGGGCAAACTGGGAGGCTGTGAACTCAATTACAGTTCCGACATAGACCTGATATATATTTATACTTCCAGTCAGGGAGAAACCCGTCCGGCAGATGAAGGCGATGCCTCAATTCGCAGTATTTCTAATCATGAGTACTATAGCAAGCTGGCATTGGAAATTTCCAAGTCCCTAAACGAAATCACTTCTGAAGGTAATGTGTTCAGGGTGGATCTTGAGCTTCGACCAGAAGGAAAGAGTGGTGAGATTGTGAACTCTCTGGTCAGTTGTGAAGTTTATTATGAGTCCTGGGGAAGAACCTGGGAAAGACAGGCCCTCATCAAGGCCCGTGTTTCGGCGGGCAGTGAAAACCTGGGCAAGGAATTCTTCGAAATGATTGAACCGTTTATTTACCGACGGAGTCTGGATTTTGAGGCTATCGAAGAAATAAAGTCCATGAAGCACAAAATCAATAAAAGTCTCAAAGGAAAACATTCGAAGGGAAATATAAAGCTGGGATTCGGAGGTATTCGCGAAGTGGAGTTCTTCGTTCAAGCCTATCAATTGCTTCTGGGTGGAAGGGATAAAACCCTGCGTGTTCGCGATTCACTGGGAGCTATGAAAACACTTTACGAAAAAAATATTCTGACAGAGGAAGGGCATGACCGCCTTCGCGAGGCGTACATTTTTCTACGCAACCTGGAAAACCGAGTGCAGATTACCTTCGGTCTGCAAACCTACCTTTTGCCGGATAACGAAACAGACTTGGCCGTGCTGGCCCGAAAAATGAGAATCTCGGGTGACAGTCAGAAAAGCCTGGCTGATAACCTGATGAGCGAATATGAAAGTCACACCCAATTTGTGGGAAAAATGTTTGCTGAACAATTTGTTGAAAAAGAAAAACGGGAGGCGGCGGAAACAATTTCCCGCGAATGGGATCGGTCACGGGTAGGAGAAGAACAGTTTACTGAAAGCAGAATAGCGGAGATTCCTCTGCTTTCCGATCCAAAAAGAGCTTACCGGTTTCTCGAATCTCTGCGTGATGGAGCCCTGTTTTCGCATCCTTCCGTGCAAAGCATTCAGGAATTTTACAGCATCATTCCTAAAATATTTCAGCAGTGCGGGAAGGTCCCTCGGCCAGACTCGGCAATTGATAATCTGTGCCGGTTTGTCGAAGCGACTGGAGCCAGAGAGTCTTTTCTTAATTTATTTCAGGAGAATGAAAAATTTCTTGAGTTGTTGTTAATACTTTTTGGAAGCAGTGGAATGTTGTCGCAAATCCTGATCCGGCGACCCGATCTGGTAGATGTGCTGACGGACATGGATAGTGTTTACCGTTATAAGCAAGCAGATAAAATACAGGAAGATTTTGACCGGGCTTTAAAAAAATCTACGGATTTTGATTCCAAATCCACGGTTCTCAGGCGTATCAAACAGGCCGAAGAACTTCGCATTGGGGTGCGCTACCTGATCAAGGAAGCTGACCTTGCAGGAACTCTGGAAGACCTTTCCAATCTCGCTGATGTTTTTTTGGAAACGGTCTATCGAATCGCTTGTGAAGAGTTAGAAAAAAAATCAAGCAACGGTAACCTCCGCAATTTTTGTATCATTGGCATGGGTAAACAGGGTGGGCGTGAGTTGAACTTTGGATCGGATCTCGATGTACTGCTCGTCTACGATGAAGGGAAATGCGATTCTCCTCCTGAGGGTTTTGCCGCCTATTACTCGGCTTTGTCGCAGCTGATTTACAAGCTGACATCTGAAATAACTTCTGCCGGGTATGCATACAAAATTGATACCGAACTCAGGCCCGAGGGTGATGCCGGAGTGCTGGTTCTTTCTGTCGAGGGATATGAGAAATACTTTGATTCTCGTGCCAGAATCTGGGAACAGCAATCTCTGGTGCGAGCACGGGCTGTGGCAGGTAATGCCGAGGTCGGAAAAAAATTCATAGAGTCATCCCAAAAGTTTGTTTATCAGGACAAGTTTGAATATGGAGCTCTCATAGAGGTATCACGACTTCGGGAAAGAATGGAGCAGGAACTGGCAAAGGAAACTACTAAAGGGAAGAATGTAAAACTGGGATTCGGAGGTCTGGCAGATATAGAATTTGCGGTGCAGATTCTTCAATTAATGCACGGAAAAAAATTTTCGCGCCTTCGAGAAACCAACACAATTTCAGCACTACAAAATTTTGTCGCACTTGGTTTGGTCGACCAGGGTATGGCCGAAGATCTTCAGGGTAGTTATCTTTTCCTGAGAAACCTGGAATGTGTATTACGAATCATCCGCCAGGCTCCGACGAATAATCTTCCAAAAGAGAATAAAGAGCTGGCACCTGTTGCTCGCTTACTCGGATACGAAGGTGAAGATGCTGATACTTTGGCAGATGCCTTGCTCGCTGATTATGACCTCCATACTCAGCGGGTTCGCAAACATTATCGCAAAACCATCGGCAGCCTCCTCAGAGCCCACTAACTACGCTGTGCATTGATTTGTTTTGTGTGGCAACGGCTATTTTCGGTTTTAAAAGCATAAGCTCAGTTACGGCCCCTGTTAAGGGGCCGTATAGTCTATACAGTTTTGAACAAGCCAACCAGCTCCTTCAATTCGCTTGAAATTGCAGACATTTCCTGTGCGGAGGTCTGAGTGTCCGTTGCACCCTGTGAAGTGCTTTGGGCCGCAGTCGCAACACCGGTGATATTTTGAGCAATTTCCTGTGTGCCCGTTGCGGCTTCGGCGATGTTTCTGCCGATTTCATTGGTGGTTGCAGTTTGTTCTTCCACGGCACTGGCTATGGTGCTCGAAATATCATTAATACGATTAATGATTGAACTGATATTTTGAATCGCTTCTTCCGAGCTTTTTGAGTCCACCTGAATGGCTTGGATCTTTCTGCTGATATCCTCGGTGGCTTTACCGGTTTGATTGGCAAGTTCCTTGACTTCATTAGCAACAACCGCAAAACCTTTTCCCGCTTCACCTGCGCGTGCCGCCTCAATGGTGGCGTTGAGAGCAAGTAGATTGGTTTGCTCGGCAATGGAAGTGATGACCTTGATGACTTCTCCGATTTCTATCGAGCTTTCACCAAGTTTCACAACGGTGGCATTGGTTTTTTCTGCCGCCTCAACCGCTTCCTGTGTAACTCGAGCTGCCTCGTTCGCGTTCTGGGCAATCTCATTTATGCTTGCTGTCATTTCTTCTATACCCGTTGCAACGGTTTGCACGTTTTTACTGACTTCTTCTGAAGCCGCTGATACTACATTGGCCTGATTGGATGTCTCTTCAGCATTGCCTGCCATGAGCTGGCTGACATCAGTCAAACCTCCTGAAGAATCTCCAAGGGTATTGGCGTTATTGCCAATTTGAGAAATATTGGTTTTAAGGTTTGTCAGAAACTTTGAAAGTCCGGCACCCATCTGCCCGATTGCATCAGAGCCATTTACAGTGACAGGTTTGGTCAAGTCACCCTCAGACGCGGCTTCCACCACCTGTAACATTGAGTCCACTTTCTCCTGCAGAACCTGTGCGACTTTCAGTTCGCGTTCCGTTGACTCCCTGGCAGCAGTTTCATTATTGATCCGCTCGGTAACAATGCCCCAGGCCACCATGGGCCCAAAATAGGTACCGTCAGGGTCAAGGTTGGCGGAAACAATCAGTTCCAGAATTTCCGGACCAACATGAATTAAAGCGGTATGTGGCAGGTTTTTGGGATCAGACAGAATCTTTCTTTGAAGTTCCGGGTTTTTATGAAAGATGTCTACCGATTGGCCTATCATATCATCCACCTTAACCGGCAAGTGCTGCTCAAGCGTTTTGAGTGTCTTTACGGATGCCGGGTTCATGTAGCGAATGATTAAATCAGTATTCGCTGCCATCATGTTGCTCGGATTGTTCTCGACATAACCTGCAAGTTGTTGAGAACGTTTTTTCAAAGCTAGCTCCTGAGTAACAATAGTCCAGCTGACCATGGCGCCAATATAATTCCCCTCTGTATCGAGTATGGCGGCTGCTTCCAAATCCAATGTCTCGGGTCCTAAAGTGAATTGGGTATGGTAAGGCAGGTTATTGGGGTCGGATAATAAATTCCTTTGATGCTGTGGGTTTTTATGAAAGACGTCAATGGATTTGCCGATAACATCATCAGCCTTAACAGGAAGGTATTGTTCTATGGACTTTAAAGTTTTTAAAGAAGCAGGATTCATATATTGGACATTGAAATCCTGAGTATCTGCAAACATGATATTGATAGGAGCGTTTTCCACAATAGCCTGAACGCGCGCAGCATCTTCAATGGGTTTTTTAACTGCGGCAACGATTATTTTGGTGAACAGGCCGGTTAGCACTAGACCGACTACAAGTAGAATCCAAAGTGTAGTGACCAGAGAGTCGGAACGGTCCTTGGATTCCTTCATATCAGTCTCCAATAACTGTTTCTGGTCCTTGGCCATGGCATCGATTTGAGTTTTGATAGCAAAAGCAGTGGGCGCGGCTTTGGTTCCGAGCCAACGGTTAGCCATATTCCATTCTTCACCGCCACGAATTTCAAACATTTTTGCAGTCAGTGGTGCGAATTTAGTACGTGCAGCAGTGAATTCTTTAAATAGTTCCAGTTGTTTAGGAGTTAACAGCGACTGGTTGTCGGTCAAGTCGCCGAAACGTTTGATATTTTTGGTCCACATGGTGTCAAACCGATCTTTGAAAATCGGATTTCCCGAAAGCAGGTAGGCGCGAATATTTGCCAGAGACCTTGCGGTGGTTCCGCGTACATCTGCCATCATGGCGAGCAGGGCTTTTCGTTGTGGAGTTGCTGGTAAAGTTCCTTCGGTATTGATAATCTGAGTGATAGTGCTCATCAGGATGGTTGCCTGCGGAGCTGCTTCGTCCAATAGTATTTTACTTGCAGGGAGATTATCCTTGCTGTTGGCGATGTCTTCGATTTCTTTTTGAAACTGTTTGAACTCTGACAGCTTGGTTCGAGCAATTTCCAGCCGTTCGACATTTTTTGGGTTGGTCCAATTTTTCGCAAACTCCTGCATGGTGTTGAGAGCGGGAGTGATCTCTTCATTCCAGGATTTTTCGCGCTCAACTTTAAACTTGTCCTTGCCGAGAATCATCCAGCCTCGAAGCGCTGCCAGTGAATGGTTGATTCCATTTAACATTTCCAAACTCGATTGGGCTGTAGGAACCCTGAGATCAACCACCCGGTCGGAAGTAGATTTCACGCTCTTGGTTTGCCAGATGGTGATGCTGACGATACCGACCAAGATGATGGCCACAGCCGTAAATCCAATTTGAATTTTACTGATGATTTTTAATCTATTGAACCAATTAAACATTACTGAGTCTCCTACGAAGTATTACAGTGAGATTAATAACTGCTTACCTGTTCAAAAATAATCGCCTGATATGCTTTCTATATGTAATGCGGGAAAGTCCTGTTTGAAATTTACCCAAATTGATATCGGATAAGGTATAAAAATGGGCCGGCATTTGATATGTAAAGCAATGGTGGACAAGTTTTTGATTACATTATGATTGAAAGTATATATTAATGTTTGAGCAGGGCAACGGAAGTAAATCAGGTATTGAATGGGTATGTAAAATAGGGTTTACTTGAAAAAATAAATTATTAACTTTAAATTAAAAAATATATTAGGTAAGTTATTTATCAATAAATCTGTACTAATCAAGTGTGTGAATACTTGTTGATTTTTCCCTATTTAATATTGCAAATAATTTTTTAAGAAATACTTAAATAAATGAATCAATGTTCTATAATGCCCGAGGAGATTAAAAGCTTTTCTGAAACTGAAATTATAAAATGGTACTTATTTTTTTTAAGTGACAAAAGAATTACAAGGACTAGAGTCAGGCTTCACGGTAAATGTAATAAGTATGAAGTGTGATATTTGACCATGGATAAATTTCCGTATGGGCTATATTAAAGCAAGTTTAAAAGGAATGATTTTGGAGGCAAATTCCAAGGCCGGAAAGATACTCGGGCTTGCCGAAAAGGATCTGATTGGAAAAGACTTTCGTGGTTTCATTGATCCGACCGGGAACAGGAAGGCTTTGCAATTCGTTAAAAATCTCAAACCGGTTGAAAGCATACTCAAAGTAAAAGTTAATAATCACCCTCCCGGGTCTAAATTCATTGATTTTCGTGTTGTTCAAACCAGGAGTGAAAAGAAAACGGAAGAGACTTTAGAAATTTTCATAGTGGATTGCTCTGAGCGGCATCAATTGAGGGAAGAGTTGGAGCAGTGCCGGGAAGAATTGATGCTGACAAAGGAATTGTTAAGGGAAAAGAATATTGCTCTCAGAGAGCTTATGGGGCAGGTTGAAATTGAAAATCAGAAGGTAAAAGAGTCGATTGCTTTTAATATAGAAAAACTTTTATTTCCTTTAATAAAAAGGCTCAGGAATAAGTCAAGAGATGCTGATCTACCGGGTTTTGATTTATTGGAAAAAAATATAAGCCAGATCGCATCTCAATTTGATCTGAAAATATCTATTTTGCCTGATAGATTATCTGGCAAAGAAATCGAAGTCTGTAATATGGTACGTTCAGGTTTTTCCAGCAAAGAAATAGCCAGTATTTTTGGAGTTTCTATCAAAACAGTGGAAACTCACAGGAAAAATATCAGGAAAAAATTAAACCTGGAGGATCGTAAAATCAACCTCGCTGTTTACCTGAATGCAATTTAATTCTACTTTGCGGTCTGATTGAGTTTGTAGTCAATGCTGTCGATCAAAGCCTGCCAACTGGCTTCGATGATATTTTCGGAGACTCCCACCGTTCCCCATTTTGATTTATGGTCACCGGATTCCACCAGTACCCGGGTTTTGGCGCGGGTGCCCTTCTGTTCATCAAGGATTCGGACTTTGTAGTCGTAGAGATTAACCTCTTGGAGTTCAGGGTAAAATTTCACAAGAGCTTTTTTGATCGCCTTGTCGAGAGCATTGATCGGGCCTGTACCTTCGGCGGCAGAAACTTCTTGCACGCCGTTAACGCGCAACTTGACCGTGGCTTCAGAAATGGGTTCTTCATCTTCCTTGCGTTTTTCAACGATGACACGGAACCCGATAAATTCGAAAAATAATTCCTTTTGGCCGAGTGCATCCCTCATCATCAGTTCAAAAGAAGCTTCGGCGCCTTCATATTGAAAACCCAGGTTCTCGGATTCTTTAAGGGAATTGAGAATTTTTGCTACTTTTGGGTCCTTGTCGTCAATGTCGATGCCGTATTCCTTGGCCTTGTGGAGCACATTGCTTTTTCCCGAAAGGTCGGAAACCAAAATACGCTGATGGTTGCCCACTTTCTCAGGCACGATGTGCTCATAGGTCAACGCATTTTTTCGCACCGCGTTGACATGCACTCCGCCTTTATGAGCAAACGCACTTTTCCCTACAAACGGTTGTTGGTTCCAGTGTGCTCGATTGGCCAACTCATCCACAAAGGCTGATACATCCTTTAAGGACTGTAATTGCCCGCTGGTCATACAGTCGATGCCCATTTTGGTTTTCAAGTTGGCGATGATGGAAACCAGATTGGCGTTTCCACAGCGTTCGCCGATTCCATTGATGGTTCCCTGTACCTGTTCGGCTCCGGCTTGAACAGCGGTGAGAGAATTGGCAACGGCTACTTCTGAATCGTTGTGGGCATGGATCCCCATTTTAACGGTCATGGATTTTCTTACTTCTTCGAAAATCGAACGCACCTCGTGCGGAAGTGTGCCTCCGTTGGTGTCGCATAGAATGATCCAATCGGCACCTGCGGACTCGGCCTCTTTGATCGCCTTGAGGGCGTAGTCTGGATTATTTTTAAAACCATCAAAAAAATGCTCGCAATCGAAAAGAACCTCATCGCGATGTTTTTTCATGTAGGTGATGCTTTCAAAGATCATGCGCAGGTTTTCATCGAGGCTGGTGCCTAAAGCGTCTTTCACATGCAGATCCCAGGTTTTCCCGAACAGGGTCACGACCTGGGTTTCAGTTTTTAACAGGGCCTGCAGAACCATATCGTCTTCCACCTTCTTGTCCGGGTAACGGGTACTTCCAAAGGCGGTGATCCGAGTCTGGGAAAAACTGGCGCGGTTAGCCTTCTCAAAAAAATCGATATCCCTTGGGTTCGATCCCGGCCAGCCTCCTTCAACATAATGTGCCCCTAGCTCGTCCAGTTTGTGGGCGATACGGATTTTATCCTCGACCGTGAAGGAAATTCCCTCGGCCTGGGATCCGTCTCTAAGGGTGGTGTCATAAATTTTCACAGAACTCATTTTTTAACAGTACTCACTTTTTTTGCAGTTTTCTTGTTGGCTGTTTTGCCTTCCAGTTTAAATGCATCGTGTAAGGCGTTGACGGCAAGTTTGGAATTTTTTTGCTCAATGATGCAGGACACTTTTATCTCTGACGTGCTGATCATTAATATATTAACTTTATGAGCAGACATGGTTTTGAAGATTTGTGCGGCTACTCCTGAATGACTGCGCATACCCGCACCGACAATGGAAATTTTAGCAATTTTTGCATCGGCACTGACTTGAGTGGCGTGGATTTTTTTCCCGACTTTGTTCATGATGACCATGGCCTCATCCAGTTCTTCTCTTGCCAGGGTGAATGACAGGTCGGTATGACCCTGTTCACTGACATTCTGAATGATCATGTCTACGGAAATGGATGCGGCGGCCAGGGGTTCAAAAATATTAGCAGCGATACCCGGTTGGTCCGGTACTTCCTTCAGGGTGATTTTTGCCTGGTTTTTGTCGCACATGATTCCGGAAACTACCGGTTGTTCCATTTTTGGATCCTCCTCGCAGATCAAAGTTCCCTTGTCTCCTTCCTTCTCCTTGAAGGATGATTTAACAATCAGGGGCATCTTGTATTTATGGGCAAATTCCACGCAACGGATTTGCAGGACTTTGGCTCCCAGACTGGCCATTTCCAGCATTTCATCATACGATACCACATCCAGCTTTTTGGCCTGTGGCACCATTCTGGGGTCCGTGGTATAAACTCCATCGACATCGGTATAAATTTCACATTGCCGGGCACCGAGTGCGACCGCCAGGGCGACTGCTGAGGTGTCTGATCCGCCTCTGCCCAAAGTGGTCACATCACCTTCTTCATTGATACCCTGGAAACCAGCAACCACGATCACATGATTTTCGTTCAACATTTTTCGCGCCCGTTGAGCGTCAATGCTTGTGATGCGAGCCCGGGTATGAGTGCTGTCGGTCTGCAGACCAATTTGCCTTCCGGTCATGGATAGTGCAGGAATACCTCTGGACTGCAGGGCAAGGGCCAAAAGTGCGGCCGAGATGCGTTCACCGGATGACAGGAGCATATCGACTTCCCGCCTCTCTGGATTCTTAGAAAGGCTGCGGGCCATTTTCAATAACTTATCGGTTTCTCCCGCCATGGCTGAAACCACGACCACGATATCGACACCGGTCTTTCGGACTTTGACGATGCGGTCTGCCACATGCTCAATGCGCTCCAGAGTGCCTACAGAAGTGCCGCCATATTTTTGTACGATTAAAGATTTGCTCATAACTGGTTTGTTAAAAAAGCCGATAAAAGATCGGGAGCGTTGTCGAATGATTTTCCGGTTTCTAAAAGTTTTTCATCGAATTGATCGCTGCTCCCTGATGCGGAAGGGTAAACCAGATAGGGAACCGGAGACCGTTCGTATTTCATCGACATGGCGGAACTGACATGGTTGACCACCACCATCATTTTCACATTCTCCATTGTCTCCATCGCCTGCGCCAGAGGTTTAATGACTTCGCTATCGAAGTCTTCGATCATTAAAACCTTATCGTCAATATCGCCTTTGAGTGAAGCTTCTTCGCCTGCTGAAATGTGGAGGAAAACCACATCTTTGCTTTCCAGTTCTTTGAGTACGGCAGAGATTTTGGCAGAATAATCAGTGTCTGAAAACCCGGTTGTACCCTTTACATCCACGACATCCATGCCGGTGAGTTTGCCGATTCCCTTGACCATCAAGGAAGCGGTGATTACAGACGCGCTTTTATCATACCGCTCTCGAAAGGAAGGGGGGCTGGGCAGTTCTCCGTTTCCCCAAAACCAGACGCTGTTAACCGGGTCTTCTTTGTTGGCATTTCGTTTTCTGTTGAAGGCATGGTTGTGCAAAATAATTTGCGCCTGATTCATCACAAAGACCAGTTCGCGTGCCGGGTTACTCTCTGGCATGAACTGGCGGATTCCCTCGCCGATGAGTTCATTCGGGGGAGACAATCTTTCCGAAATCGGTGAGCTTTTGATAAACATCAAATTGTGATAACCACCACCGTGATGAAACTTAACCGGAGCATCGATCACTTGTTCGTTAAGGGCATCAATGAGAAGCCCTGAATCATCATGGGAAAGATGTCCGCCCGTGTAATCCTTCATGACCATATCGTCATGCGTGGGTTGCAGGGTTATCAGGTCGCAGCAGAGCGCGATCTCATCCGGCTCGGGCTTTATTCCCAATCCCATTGCAGAAAGTGCGGCATGACCGGAAGAATATTTTTGCGGATCAAGACCCAGAAGTCCAAGACAGGAAACTTCATTTCCTGGATGTAAATCATCGGGAATAGTTTGGACGGGACCACAGGTTGCGTTTTTAGTCAGGGCATCCAGGTTAGGGGTGTCGGCCAACTGCAACGGGGTTTTATTATCTTTTTCCGCGAAAGGCTTATCTGTCAGCCCTGCCACGATAATTACCAAGTACTTCATTTGTTTAGGGATACAAGGATTGAGAACTTAAATATAATCAGGAAGCTATAATTATAACTTAATTTTTGAAATTTCCCCAACTTATTGAGAAACAAGGTTGATCATACTAACTGGTCTACCGGCAAGAATTTATCCAAACTGTGACTTTGGTGGAAGGTATCTTGATGTAAGCTGTTTATGTCTGTTAATGGACTGCACGAATCTGTGGTGGAAACAATTGTAATAATGCCCTGTTTTTTGATTCAACGCGATGCGAGTTTTTATATAAAAATCAGACTGTTATGGACGGGATAAGGCTTTTGTGGTACCGTTTCACGATGCGAAAGTTCAGGAGTTTTGCTGGCTTTTGCGTATGTATTTTATAGTGCTATTATTGTGAACCTAGTACGGGGAGAAAAAGGAGAGCTTATGTATGAAGTGAAGGAGATTTGCAGAAATGGCGAATCTCTACCTTTGACCACCGATGGGTCTCTTAGGATCGTATTCATAGGGACAGGTTCTGCATTTGCAAAGCGGAGACGTCAATCCAATATATTGGTCATTCAAGGCAATCATCATGTCTTGATCGATTGTGGTACCCAGGGGCCTTTGGCTCTTAATGATTTGGGATTGAGTGTTCTGGACGTCCGTTGTTATCACCCCACTCACAGTCATGCAGATCATATTGGTGGATTGGAGGAAGTGGCCTTGATGAACAGGTACACACCTAATATTTCTAAACCAGATATGATTATTTTGCGGGATTATCAGGATATACTTTGGAGCAAGAGCCTTGCCGGGGGTTGTGAGTATTGCGAGGCTAATCAAGGGCGACCTCTGCAGTTGACGGATTTTTTCAACATTCTTCGTCCGAAGAATATTGAGATTGAAGGAAGAAAGTTCTGGGCTTACAAGCATGGTCCTATTGAGCTGGTCATCATGCGAACGCGGCATTTTCCGGATACAGCGATCAGTGTGGATGAGTCACAGTGGTGTTCGGGCATATTCATCAACCGTCGTGTCTGGATTTCGGGGGATACCATGTTTGATGCTGACTACCCCATTCGTTTTGCCAATCTGGCGGAAGTCATGTTTCATGACACGCAACTATTTTTCGGTGGTGTGCATGCCTCTTATCAGGAGTTGATGACACTACCTGAAGATGTGCGCAAAAAAATGTATCTTTACCACTACGGAGACAATTGGGATAAGCCCGAAACCTGGGCTGCTGGATCGGATAAATATACAGGTGATCCGGTCAAAGATGGGTTTCTGGGTTGGACGGAACAACGTACGGCATATGATTTTTACTGATCCTTTTGTGGATTAACAGGTTTTAAATGGAGATGAGCCTCTTTCCATGAGTTACCAAGTTACATTGAATACCTGGTCGGGAGCGAGTAAAACGGAGGCAGCTGAAAAGCTTGCCGTAGTTTTCCGGCTGGGCAAAGAAAAGGCTATGACCATTGTGGATCATTTATGTCAAGGGCTACCCTGGCGTTTCGATCGACGCATTCCTGATCATCAGGCAGATACGGCATCTACTTATCTTCGTAGTTTAGGGTTTTCTGTGGACCTCCAGCCTGTCGAAGGCGAGATTGAGCCCCTGCCCGATTCTGCTGTCACTGAAGAAGCTCCCGACAAAGAAGAGGTCCCTGAACCCGAAGACAGCTATGGGTTCAAGTTTCAGGGAGATGGTCGCACCCTTTTGAACATCAGTTTTGTGAATCTGTTAAAGACCGTATTCACTCTCGGTATTTACCGGTTCTGGGCCAAAACCAATGTCCGCCAGTATATCTGGGGCCAAACCTTATTCTCAGGTGATCGCTTTTCCTACCACGGTACCGGCAAAGAGCTGCTAAACGGAGCGTTCCGGTTTGGTGGCATCATTGTTTTATTGGGTTTGATAAATATATATGTCTTTTTTAATATCGGAACTGCAGAAGGCGAGTTGTTTGCTGATCTACTTTCTCTGATTTTTGTGGCTATGATTCCGGCACTGTTGGTAGGAGCATGGAGATACCGCCTTTCCCGATCCGCCTGGCGCAATATCCGTTTTTCCTTTCGAGGAAAAAGGATGGACGCGTTTGTTTTGTATTTGATTGGGGGTGTGTTCACAGTTTTGACTCTTGGTCTTTACTGGCCGTTCTTCAAAATGAAAAGCGAAAAATTCTGGCGAGAGAATTCCTGGTTTGGGGATGTGCAATTCGGTTTTTCTGGAATAGGAAAAGATTTTTTTATGAAATATATTCTCGCGATTCTTCTTACCCCGCTTACGCTGGGTTTTTACCTGTTTTGGTTTACTGCCGATTTAAAACGATACTTGTGGTCTCACACTCAAGTTGGCGGGGCAACCTTCCATTTCCCGATAAATGGAAAAGATTATATGAGGTTAAAGGTGACCAATTTTTTCATTATCCTGTTTACTCTCGGTTTGGGTTTCTCCTGGGTGGTGGTTCGTAACCAGAAATTCGTGACGGACAACCTGGTTCTTGCCGGAAATATCGAATTAAACAGTATAGTCCAGGAAATGAAAACCAGTGGAGCATTTGGAGAAGAAGCCCTGGATGTTATGGATATTCCCATTGAAATTGGTTAGTATCGCCTCTTCCCTGATTAGAGCTTCATTTAATCCTTCACCAAGGAGCGGGCATGACTGCCCGAAAACTGCAATTTGCAGGTTTTTTGTTTGATGGCAAAAGTGCTAGAAAACATCCTGTTGACATTGAACTCACCCCGCAAGATATAATTCTCAAAAACCCGGGCCATGAACCGATCCATTGGTCCTACTCCAACCTTCGATGGTCCGCAAATACCGCAAACCTTTTTCACATTGAACACGGCGAAATAAATAGCGAGGGTCTGAAAACTCTGGTTGTGGATGATCCTGATTTCTATAATAGCGTATCAAAGATTGCGCCAGATAGTTTTTTTGCTGCAGGAAAGCAAACAGAAATTAACTGGAAAATTTATGTTGCGGGAATACTGATTCTGATTTTTTCCGCGTATGTTTTTATCAAGGCTGTGCCCGCGTTTCTAGCCGACCGAATGATTGATGAAATTCCCGTGGAATGGGAAGTGACCCTCGGTCAGTCCATTTTAAAAATGCTTCCTTTGGAGCAGAAACCTGATCAGAAGGTTCTTGCGGTCTTACAGGATACGGTTAATTTATTGGAACAGTCGGTAGAGGGCAACCAACCCTATGACTTAAGGGTGTATATTTGGGCGGAAAAAGAAGTCAACGCGTTAGCTTTGCCGGGGGGAGTCATGCTGGTTTCTAAAGGCTTGCTCAATCAAGCGGAGTCTCCCGAGGAACTGGCGGGTGTTATTGCTCATGAAATTCAGCATGTTCTACTGAGGCATTCCACCCGAGGGATCCTCCAAAATCTCACACAAAGCATGCTAATGGCTCTTTTCGTAGGGGACGTGAATGCCATCATGGAAAAGGTGGTCAATCTCGCAGGCACACTTGAAACCCTTGGATTGAGTCGGGACATGGAAGCGGAAGCGGACCGGAAAGGGATGGAATTGATCCTTGCCGCAAATATTGATCCGCATGGAATGATTCGTATTTTTGAAAAGTTGACGCAAGAAGAGTCTCATCAGGAAGAAGAGATAATAAATAAAACCTCTCCCAGGGAGAATAATAGTGAACTTTTTTCTTATTTTTCCACCCACCCTTCAAGTAGAAATCGGCTGACCAGGTTAGAGAAGCAGATGAAACCTCACGAAAATAGAACCTGGGTGCCTCTTTTCCCAAGCCTGAACTGGAATGAAATAAAAACTGGTAATAAAGCTCTCCAACAATCCGGCTCTTGATTCGATGTGAAGATTCCTTTACGGTATCGATGGTATGTGGATGGTTGAGAAAATTTGTAAGTTGACGAATTTAGATGGAGTGGTGAAGAAATGATTGTTGTTACGGGAGGAGCGGGGTTCATAGGCAGTGCTTTGGTGCATGGACTTAATCAAAAAGGGATTGAAGATATCTGGCTTGTGGATGATATCGACCATCCTGAAAAACAGAAAAATCTGGACGCTCTTACCTATGAGCGATGGATAGGTAAGGATGACTTTTTGCAGGAAGTGGCAGGGCTAAAGGCATGTTCAGCGATCCTGCATATGGGAGCGTGTTCATCCACAACAGAAACCAATGAAGCTTATCTGCGGGAAAATAATTTCGAGTATACAAAATCCCTTGCCGAGTACTGTTTGAAAAAAGACGTGCGTTTTATCTATGCTTCCAGTGCCGCAACTTATGGGGCCGGAGAAAATGGATACTCTGATGATGAAGCTTTACTGGAAACCCTGACGCCTCTCAATCTCTATGGGTACAGCAAGCAATGGTTTGACCTGTGGGCTAAAGAGATGGGCGCATTGAAGACCATCGTAGGACTAAAATATTTTAATGTGTTTGGTCCGAATGAATATCACAAGGAAGATATGCAAAGCATGGTTCGCAAGGGTTTTTTGCAGGTGCGTGATGCGGGTATGCTGAGTCTGTTTAAATCCTATAAACCCGGATATGAAGACGGTGGACAAGAAAGGGATTTCTTATACGTTCGTGACGCAGTGGCAATGACCTTGTTTTTTCTGGAGCACAATGATATCGGGGGAATCTTTAATGTTGGGTCGGGTAAAGCGAGGAACTGGAATGACCTGGCTTCCGCAGTGTTCCAGGCGCTGAATAAAAAAGTGAATATTAATTATATAGATATGCCCGAATCCATTCGCAATCAATACCAGTATCATACCTGTGCTGAGATGGAGAAAATCCGATCTGCCGGGTTTACGGAAGCAATCACTTCTTTAGAGGACGGGGTCTCAGATTATGTCAAAAACTATCTGGTTCCTGACAAGCACCTTGAGTAGGTAAAGTTTTATAACGAAGGAAGAAGATCAGCTGGCTTGATGTTTTTCCATGATTTTTGCCAGGGTGTTTGTGGTGGAATGGCCTTGGACAATGGGGATGAGCTCAACTTTTGCTCCGTAACCTTCAACGATTTCCCTGCCGACAACTTCATCGATTTTATAGTCATTCCCCTTTACCAGAATGTCGGGTCTGATTTCTCGAATGAGTTTTTCTGGAGTGGTTTCGCTAAACAATGTGATGTAGTCAATATATTTTAAAGCCGAAAGAATATTGGCGCGTTCTCTTTCGTTTTTAATGGGCCGATTTTCACCTTTTAACTTCTTAACGGATTGATCGGTGTTGAGTCCGACTACGAGAATATCCCCCATGGATTTTGCTTTTTGCAGGAACTCGATATGTCCTCCATGAATAATGTCGAAACAACCATTGGTGAACACCACCTTTTTATCCGTGCTCTTTGCCATGCTGATAATTTTTTTCAGTTCTTCAAGTTCAAGAACAGTCTGAGAGGTGCGTAACATTTCTTCCTGCAGAAATTCATTGATTTCTTCCAGGGTCACAACAGCGGTTCCTACTTTGCCGACAACAACGCTTGCGGCCATATTTGACAGCCATGCGGCTTCTTCATAATCGAAACCTACAAACACCGCCATACTAAATACGCTGATGACAGTATCACCGGCACCAGTGACGTCAAAGACCTCTTTGGCCACGGTGGGAATTGATACGAGTTTTTCTTTATTTTGATATAGCGACATACCATCTTTCCCCTGTGTAATGAGGATGGCCTGCGCTTTTGTCAGGTTCAAAAGGTATTCGGCGGCCCGGCCCAGGTCTTCATTATCTTTAATCTTGATGGGAACCGAGCGAGCGACCTCCCTGAGGTTTGGGGTGATGACGGTGGCGCCTTTGTACAGGGAAAAATCCGAGCTTTTGGGATCGACGATGACAGATTTTTGAGAATTTTGGGCTCGATGCATAACAGCTTTAATAACTTTTTCTGTCAGAATACCTTTATGGTAATCGGAGCAGATAATTCCATCCATTCCGGGAATAACCTGATTGATATACTGTATTAACTTTTTTTCAGTTTCTTCGGTGATGGGGCGGTTATCTTCCTTATCGACTCGCAAAATCTGCTGGTTATGAGCGATGATCCTCATCTTGGAAGTTGTGGGGCGATGGACGAACCGAAAAATTCCTTCCGTTTGAATAGAGCGATCATGGATGGTTTGTAAAAGTTTGTCGCCTTTTTCATCCTGCCCAATGGCACCGCATAGATGGACTTCGCAACCAAGACCCACAAGGTTATTGGCAACATTCGCGGCTCCACCCAAAGCAAGGTTTTCGGAGCGTGTTTCCAGAATAGGAACGGGTGCTTCTGGAGAGATGCGATGCACTCCACCCCAGATATATTCATCCAGTATTAAGTCCCCGACAACGAGAATTTTTGGCCGTTCACTTTTGCTAAAAAAACACTTAAACTTTTCTTTCATTTACAAGTCTTCTTCAATGAGTTCGCAAATAATATGCCCAATGGTTATATGTACTTCCTGAATTCTAGCTGTGTCATTAGAGGGAACGATGATGGATAGGTTCGCGACCTCTTTTATTTTACCCCCATTGTTGCCTACCAGTCCAATAGTCTCTGCTCCAATTGTATTGGCTTTATTTAAGGCTCTCACAACATTTTCAGAGTTGCCACTTGTGCTGATTCCCACAACGGCATCGTTCTCTCGGGCATGGGCTTCAATTTGTCTCTCAAAAATTGTGTCAAAGCCGTAATCGTTGCCCAGAGCAGTTAACGAAGAGGTGTCTACGGTAAGAGCGATCGCGGGCACGGCTCGGCGCTCTTTTTTGAACCTGCCGACTAATTCTGCGGCAATATGTTGTGAGTCGGCGGCGCTTCCTCCGTTACCCATCAAAATTAGCTTCCCGCCTTTTTCAAGGCAAGACTTGATACGGTTTGCGGCTTCCAGAATATCTCCTGAAAGGGTTTCGGCGACCGTCTTTTTCAATTCGGCGCTGGTATAAAGAAAGTCTTTAACGCGTTGCATAAGCCCTCATTGTGCAATAATCAAATAAAAAAACATCTTACATTATATCGGTACTATTCTACAGTAAGCCTTCATCTGCAAAACTAAAAAATCCATTTCCCCCAATAATAATATGATCTACCATATGAATCCCGATAATTTTTCCGGTTTGGTTGAGTCGATGAGTGACTTCAAAATCTTTCTGACTGGGAGTGGGGTCTCCGCTAGGATGGTTATGGATTAAAGCAAAGGATGCAGCAGATTCCCGAATCGCCGGGATCATAACCTCTCTGGGGTGAACAATGCTGGCATTCAAACTTCCTTCCGATATAGTCAGGTCTTTAATAAGTTGCAGCTTGGGGTCCAGAAGCACGATCTTTACAATTTCCTTTTTCAGGTTTTTCAGAAAAGGAGAAAACTGTTCCACAAAAGCCTGACTGGATTTTAATTTGATTTTCACGCCGGCAGGCTTTGAAGCCATGCGTTTTCCCACCTCCAGCGCGGCTTTGATTTGTGCCGCCTTGGCCGCGCCAATTCCCTTTATCTGACACATTTCGGTGACTGTTGCCTGATCAAGGTTCTCCAGAGTACCAAATGCGCTGAGCAAATCCCGGCTCAAGTCCACTGCATTTTTTTTGGAGCGCCGATCCCCAGACCCTATCAGGATTCCCAGCAGGTGTGCATCCGACATGGTACTACTTCCATACTTGATCAGTCGCTCACGCGGGCGCTCATCTTCCGGCCAGTACTTTATGGCAGATTTGTTGTCTCCCGGCATGATGACATCCTGAATTTCAGGTTTTCAGCTGTTTTTTAAAATATTCCAGAGTTGATTGCAAGCCCTCGTCCAAACTGACTACAGGTTCCCAGTTTAAATATTTTTTGGCGCGGGTGATATCGGGTTGACGAATTTTCGGGTCGTCTTCCGGTAGGGGAACCTGGACAATCTTACTCTTGCTGTTCGTGGCTTGCAAAATTTTATCCGCCATCTCCTTAACCGTCATTTCATTAGGGTTGCCAATATTGACAGGGTAGTTCTGTTCTGACATCAGCAAGCGATAGAGACCTTCAACAAGATCTGATACGAAACAGAAACTTCGTGTTTGAGAACCATCTCCATAGACTGTTAAATCTTTTCCCGTGAGCGCCTGCTTTAAAAAATTGGGAATGGCGCGACCGTCATTGACCCGCATACGTGGCCCATAAGTATTAAAAATACGGACGATCTTGGTGTTGATGCCATGGGTTCTGTGGTAAGCCATGGTGATGGCTTCGGAAAACCGTTTGGCTTCGTCATAGACACCACGCGGGCCAATGGGGTTCACATTTCCCCAATACTCCTCCGGTTGTGGATGGATCAAAGGGTCGCCATAAACTTCAGAAGTGGAGGCCAGAAGAATAGTAGATTTTTTAGCTTTTGCCAGGCCGAGGGCGTTATGCGTTCCCAACGAGCCAACTTTAAGGGTTTGAATGGGGAGCTCTAAATAGTCAATGGGGCTGGCAGGGGACGCGAAATGCATAATATAATCCAGCTCGCCTTCCAGATCGATAAACTCACAGACATTATGTTCCACAAATTGAAACTTTTCGTTTTTTATGTGGGAGATATTGTCTTTAGAGCCGGTGATGAGATTATCCATGCAGATGACCTCATGGCCTTTATTCAGAAAGTATTCGCATAAATGCGAACCGAGAAAACCTGCACCACCTGTGATTAATGTTCTTGGCATACTTACCTCACGATTGATTTGGAATCGGAACTGGATCAAACAGGGTTCCCCGTTCAACTTTATGTCCAGCTAGAAAACTTTTGGTTGGCATACTTTTTTTGCCTTCCGGTTGTAGCTCGGTGATGATCAGTCGTCCTTGTCCGGTACCGACCTCAATGCCCACGTCTGTAACCCGGGCAACCTTTCCGGGGATATCTTCAGTGGACCCCTCACCGACTTGGACTTTTAATACTCGTAACCGTTTTTTATTTAACAAAGTGTAGGTTCCCGGCCACGGAGTCAAGCCTCGAACCTGATTAAAGAGGTTGGTCGCAGGTTGACCCCAGTGAATCAGACCTTCTTCTTTTTTTAGTTTAGCTGCATAAGTGGCCTGGCTATGATCCTGCTGGACAGGTAGTAGCGTATTTGCTTCAAGTCTCTTGAGGGTTTCGAGCATTAGAGCTCCTCCCATTTCGGACAAAGTATCGTGCAAAGTTTGTGCAGTATCAGTCTCATGAACAGGCGTTTCCTGCATGAGCAGAATATCTCCGGTATCCATGCCTTTGTCCATAATCATAGTGGTGACTCCCGACTTTGTATCGCCGTTAAGAATAGCCCGATGGATAGGGGCTGCTCCACGATATTTCGGCAAAAGCGATGAATGCAGGTTGATGCAGAACTGTTTGGGAATTTTAAGAAAAGTTTCGCTTAAGATTTGCCCAAAAGCGACCACGATGATTACGTCAGGTCGACTTTGTTTTAATAACTCGATAAACTCGGGATCATTAACTGTATTAGGTTGCAGTATGGGTAGGTCAGAATCCAATGCATATTGTTTGATTGGAGAAACAAGAAGCTTCTGTCCTCGGCCCTTTGGCTTGTCCGGTTGCGTGATGACCGCCATTATGGAATGCGAAGAATTATGCAGGGCTTTCAGGGTGGGAAGCGCAAATTCTGGCGTTCCCATGAAAACAATATTCATGCATCCTGCTCTTTGATTTTCTTTTTGAATTTTCGTTTTAGAATATCCCGTTTCATTTTTCCGAGGTTGTCCCAAAAAAGAATACCGTTTAAATGATCCATTTCATGTTGAAAAGCTCGGGCCAGATATCCATGAGCTTCGTAGCGGATCTCGTTTCCATCTAGATCGTAACCTTTGATTTCGATCTGGCTGGCTCGATTCACTTCTGCCATCACATCGGGAATGCTCAAACAACCTTCTTCTCCGAATTCGCTGCCCTCCATAGCGGTGATTTCCGGATTGATCACGGTGACCAGGTTGTCCTTGTCGGTTTCAACGCCGATGTTGACCACAAACAAGCGCCACGGTAACCCAATCTGATTAGCGGCAAGCCCGACTCCCG
>JAJDBI010000104.1 GCA_029261435.1 Nitrospinaceae bacterium | reverse complement strand
GTTGTTAGTTTCTTTCCTGGGTTTGAGGTAAAATTCATGTCTAGTTTATAAGTTTTATGAAGACGAGTATAATTAGCAACAAGGGTAAAAACCATGCTACATTTTTTCCAGCAATTTGACTTGGTACATTGGATCGAAACGATTGGCTATGTTGGGATCTTTCTGATTATCTTTATCGAAACAGGGTTCTTTTTTGGTTTTTTCTTGCCGGGGGATAGCTTGGTTTTTACAGCCGGTTTGTTAGCTGCCAAGGGCATATTTAGTCTTTGGATATTACTGCCCCTGTTAATTATAACGGCCTTTGTTGGTTACCTCATCGGTTATTGGTTTGGTGATAAGTTGGGACATTGGTTGTTAAACCGAAAAGAATCAATATTTTTTCGGCGTCAATACATTATTCAGGCACGTAAATTTTATGAAAAGCATGGTGCTACGGCATTATTGTTGGGAAGATTGGTGCCAATAGTTCGCACCTTTGTGCCTATTGTAGCTGGCATGGTGGATATGCCCTACAAGCGTTACGTTTTTTTTAATTTTATCGGTGCTGTGTTGTGGGGTGGCTGTATTACTTTGTTGGGTTATTATATTGGTGGTTTAATTCCTGATGCGGTGCACTTCTTATTACCAGCAGTGATCGTCATTATTATTTTGTCAGTATTGCCAGGTGTGTTTCACTATATCAAAGAAAAAAGGCGGTAATGAGCGTTGCTAACACTAAACACTTTATACGGGGCTTTGTGGGCGTAAACTCACTTCACCGCTAAAGTAATGTTGCAACTCATTATTCTCATTCTCAACGATGAGCTGACCTTGATTTGTGATGCCTTTCATAATGCCATTTATTTTTTCTTTGTGGGTGATGAGGGTGACAGGCTTATTGTCTAGTAGATCTAAGTGTTTCCAATCAGCTAAGAAAGCACTAAACCCTTTTTGCTCAAATAGACTAATGGTAGAAATAATATTGTTTAATAATAGGCCAGCTAATTTGTTGCGATTCACGGGTTGTTGGGTGATGTGTTCAATGGAAGTCCATGGTTGATCGATAAGCTCAGCGTGGCGATTAGATAAGCGGGTATTAATTCCGACCCCGATAACGATACTGGATCTTTCATGGGGAGAGGCAAGCATCTCTAGTAAAACACCGCCGAGTTTTTTGCCATCGTAATAAATATCGTTAGGCCACTTCACTCCCAGTTTATTGTCGAGGCCAAATTCTTTTAGTGTGTTGGTGATGGCTAATGCGATAGCCAGACTCAAGCCGGATAACTCTGTGGGGTCGCAACTGAAATGCCATAAGAGTGAGTGATACAGGTTGTTGCCATAAGGCGATACCCAATTGCGTTCTCGACGACCTTTGCCTTGAGTTTGTTGTTCTGCAAAAACCGCTATATTTTTTTGATTAGACGTCTTTGCGAGACCCATTAAAAACTCATTCGTTGATGTGACTTGGTCTAATATTTTTATGTCTACTGGCGGCTTTCGATTGATATATTCTATTACACTGCTTTCATTTAATAAACTTAACCCGCCATTGATACGGTAGCCTTTGCCAACGATTGACTCAACAGTGACGCCACGTTGCTCTATTTCTTTGACGTTTTTCCAAATGGCACTGCGTGTTACACCCACTTGTTCACCAAGATTTTCTCCGGAATGAAATTGTCCGTCGCTTAATAGCTTTAAGATTTTATGGATTGTTTTCATTTTACTTTCCTTGAGCTTAGCTACCAACAGTTACCGTCTGTTTTCCAGGATTATAGATGTTCTTGTTTGGTGTTGCAAAGATATAAAAAAGCCCCTAAAGAGGGGCTTTTTATTCATTTATTTGGTGATTTACCAGTTGCCGCCGGAATTGTATTCACGATTACCACCACGGTTAGAACGACCACCTCGGCCGCCACCGCCAGCTTGTTTTTCACGAGCAATGCTAACACGCATTGGGCGACCACTCAGTTCTTGACCATCTAATTCAAGTGCTTTTTTAGCAGCATCTGCAGAGCTATATTCAACAAAACCAAAGCCTTTAAGACGACCGGTTTCGCGATCTTTTATGAGAGCAACATCAGTAATCTCACCAAATGGAGCAAAAGCTGATTCTAGGTCGGATTCATTAATTTGGTAGGGTAGGTTGCCCACATAGAGTTTATTAGACATGTAAAGTTCTCCAAAGAAAGTCGAAATAATAGACTATGTCAAACTCAAATCTTAAGGAACCAAACAGTTAGTAGGGCGTTAAAACAGGCTGTACATAGCAACAAACCAGAGCATTCTATCACGGATAATAGGGATGCACACCTACTTTGCTTTTATCTTAGCTCTGTTTCTAAGACCCCCTATTAACTGCTTGATATCTTTGCTATACTGCGCTGCTTTTCCCCATCGAGATACTATTATGCGAACTGACCACATTAGAAATGTTGCCATCATTGCCCACGTTGATCACGGCAAAACTACCCTTGTTGATGAGCTATTACAGCAATCTGGGACACTCGGAGATAGAGCAACCACAACAGAGCGTATGATGGACTCTAACGTGTTAGAGCAAGAGCGTGGTATCACCATTCTGGCTAAGAATACAGCGATTGAATGGAATGGTTATCGTATTAATATCGTAGATACACCTGGGCACGCGGATTTTGGTGGTGAGGTTGAGCGAATTCTATCGATGGTGGACTCTGTTTTATTATTGGTGGATGCTGTTGATGGCCCTATGCCTCAAACCCGTTTTGTGACACAGAAAGCATTTAGTTGGGGCTTAAAACCTATCGTTGTGATTAATAAAATCGACCGACCTGGAGCGCGGGCTGATTGGGTAGTGGACCAAGTATTTGACTTGTTTGATAGTCTGGGTGCTACTGATGAGCAACTGGATTTTCCGATTATTTATGCCTCTGCTTTACATGGTTATGCAAAAGATGAGCTTGCTGATGAAGATGTCAATATGCAGCCATTGTTTAAGGCGATTACTGAGAATGTAGCACCGCCTGATGTTGAAATTGATGGCCCATTTCAGATGCAAATTAGTGCGCTGGACTATTCGAGTTATGTGGGTGCGATTGGGGTTGGTCGGGTAAAGCGTGGTCAGGTGAAAACCAACATGCCTGTGACGGTACTGAGCCCGGACGGCAGCAAGCGTAATGGTAAAGTATTGCAGGTTCTTGCTTATTTAGGTCTGCAAAGAAGTGAGGTGGCACAGGCTGCGGCGGGTGATATTATCGCCGTTACTGGCATCGATAATATTCGTATCTCGGATACGTTGTGCGATCCACGTCAAGTTGAAGGATTGCCACCACTCACAGTAGATGAGCCAACAGTGAGTATGGCGTTCCAAGTGAATGATTCTCCTTTTGCAGGGAAAGAGGGTAAGTATGTTACGAGCCGTCAAATTCGAGACCGTTTGGATCGTGAGTTAATTGCGAATGTGGCTTTGCGAGTGGAGACCAGTGCTGATGGCGATAAATTTATTGTGTCGGGCCGAGGTGAGTTACATTTATCTATTTTAATTGAAACAATGCGCCGTGAAGGTTATGAATTAGCTGTATCTCGTCCTGAGGTAGTTGTTAAAGAAATTGATGGTGAAATGAAAGAGCCCTATGAGCATGTTGTGATTGATGTGGAAGAGGAGCATCAGGGCACCATTATGCAATACCTTGCAGAGCGAAGAGGGAAAATGAAAGATATGCAGCCTGATAGCAAAGGCCGCGTGCGTTTGGAATATGTAATTCCTACACGAGGTTTGATTGGTTTTCATTCGCGTTTTTTAACGTTAACCTCGGGTAGTGGTGTGATGCATCATGTTTTTGATCACTATGGGCCGGTTGAAAAAGCGGCTGTTATGACGCGAAAGAATGGTGTTTTGATTTCTATTGGTGCTGGTAAAGCAACAGCCTTTTCTCTATGGAATTTACAAGAACGTGGTGAAATGTTTATTCTGCCGCAAACAGAAGTATATGAAGGCATGATTGTAGGTAAGCATATTCGTAATAATGATTTGGTGGTGAACGTCGTTAAAGGAAAGCAGCTAACTAATGTACGTGCATCAGGGACGGATGAAAATATTGTGTTAACACCGGCAACGCAATTCACATTAGAGCAAGCTTTGAGTTTTATTGAAGATGATGAGTTGCTTGAAATTACGCCGGAGAATATTCGTTTGCGTAAGAAGATGTTGAAAGAAAGTGATCGACGCCGGGCAAGCAGAAATTAATTCTGCAGCTGTTCGGTTGTTTTCAGTTCCAGTGCAGCATTATGTGATGTTGCTTTGAAATGTAAAGCGACAATCAAGGCAACTGCACTGCATATAATGGCGGGAATATAGCCGATCACAATATAGATATCATTGAATATTAGGCCATTTAAAACAGCCAGTGATTGGCAGATGACAAAAGAGGTTAGCATTAATAGAGAAACATGTTTAGAGCATTTTGCTTTGTATATTTTGAATGCTTGAACCAGGTAAAGGCTTGCGCCACAAAAAAGAAATGTGGTGTAGAGGTTTGAGGCTATTAGTCTGAACTCCGAATTTTTCAAACCTATTGATATTGTTGCGAGAATTGCCGCAGCAGAAAATCCGATAAGCCAATAGGTGCGTTGTTTGAAGTGCTTGTAATACAGTATTGAGATGCTTACGGATCCGCAAGTGAAAAAAGTAAATATAAAGCCATAAAAAATAAAAGGATCATTGAAATAGTACCCATTGAGTATCGCAAATATCTGGCCGATACCAAACCCAAGAAACATCAGCAAAGACAGTTCACCACCGGACTTGTTTTTATAGACCTTATACGTTTGTGGCAGAAACATGCTGGCATTCATTAACAGGCTGGCGGCATACAGGGAGTTGATCAGGTTTGCTGTTGTCTGGGTGGGGTGAAAATGCAGCATGGTGATCCCTTGGGTTGGTTCCTTAGCATTGATTTGCAGGTACATTCTATGCGATATTTGGATTAGAGTCACTTGTGTTGCCTCGTATTTATTAAATGGAGAATCCAAATGCTTTTACGTGGGCTTCGATATGCAGTAATAGTCCTTATTTTTTGTTATCCATTGCTGGGAAATGCTGGTGATCGCTATGACACTTATAAGCAGGCTCCGGAAGGCTGGCAGAAGACCTTTCCAACAGAAAAGCAGGAAATCAATAAAGCTATTAATCAAATAAAGCAAAATGCACTACATTTTTTGTTAGCCAATGATAAGCAGCAGTGTCGTGTTAAAAAGGCTTATGTAAAGAAGCTCAAACAGCATTTTTTGAAAGTCTATTATTCACCCTGGGATCATCCCTATCAATTTTTCACAAAAAAGGACATTCTGAATATTGAGAAGCAGTTAATCCAACAGTACTTTGCTCACCCTGGGTGGAGTGAGAATCGTTACCCTCACAGTAAGGCGTGGGCACATGCCATTAAGCAAAATATGAATTTAGTCGCATTTCCTAATGATGTCCACGCGGGAATTGCAGTGGTTTCTACGAATTTACGATTACTGCCTACGAACAAGCCATCATTTGAAAATAGGCATATAGCAGGGCAGGGGTTTCCTTTTGATAATTTGCAAAATTCCATGTTAAGAGCTAATGCGCCGATACATATTTTACATATTTCCAATGATGGTATGTGGTATTTAGTTTCTACGGCGAATCAAACTGTAGGTTGGGTGAAGGTGCGTAATATAGCGATTGCTAGCAAACTTTTTCAGCAAGCATGGAGATCACATCAATATATTACGCCAATCAAAGATCAAGCACCGGTTCGTTATAGATTAAATTCGCGTAGAGCCTATTTTCGTAACCGTCCGTCTGTACCGCCTATAAAATAAATTTTTCTATTGCATACTAGCCGTTATTACTATTAAGCAGGAGCGGTCAGTGCATAAAGTATACTCAATAGAATCTCAACCCCAGCGACGAAAGGTGTGGATCAAGCTGGTGGACAGTTGGTACGCGAGTGATTTGACGGCAAAAGAATTTAGTGAGCGTGAGCAAATAAAATATACAGATTTGAAGCGCTGGAGTTATCGACTTGGAAAGAAGATCAAATTAAGTACTGCTGTGACCAAATCGTCTTCGCTGCAACCGCCATTTATACCGATAACAATATCACCGAGTTTGCCATCATCATCCGCAAGCTCTTATCTTGAATTAAAAACTGCTAATCACTATAGCATTCGTTTTTGCAATGACACTGACGACAGTTTATTTGTTCGCCTTATTCACTTATTAAAAGGAATCGATCAATGATGATGTTACCACCCAATACACGTATTTATATTGCTACTGTTAAAGTAGATATGAGAAAATCAATAGACGGACTGAGTATTTTGGTTCATGATGTATTAAATAAAGATCCAATGTCTGGGCATTTATTTGTGTTCAGTAACAAGCGAGGAGATAAATTAAAAATCCTTTATTGGGATAGAACAGGTTTTTGTTTGTGGTATAAACGACTTGAAAAATCCGTCTTTAGGTTACCTAAAATTCAAGGTAACGTATTTAGTGTCAACCCCACTGAGTTAGGGATGATTTTAGAAGGAATTGACTTGCATCATCAACAGCGATTGAATGCGTTGGATAATGCGTCTGTTAATTAACTGCCATTTAATTTGCTGTTAAATATAGATATTTGTTTTAGGGAAAACATAAAAATCACTGTTATTTAAGCACGAAATTGTTTATCATGGCATTATGAATAGGGATAAAAATACATTACCAAAAGATCTCAATGCCGCACATCAGTTGATTATAAAGCAGCAAGAGATTATCGGTGAGATACGCCAGCAATATGAACAACTACACCACCAATTAAAAACTTTACTACGCCATCAATACGGTCAAAGATCAGAGCAAGGCATTCCTAATCAAGGTCTATTATTTGGAGAAACATCCTTCGCAGATGAGACACCTGACTCTTCATCGCCTACTGAAAAAGAAACGATCACTTACGAGCGTAAAAAATCACAACGGGGACAACGACAATTTCCTGAGAATCTACCTCAATATCGCATTGAATATGATTTAGAAGAAGAACAAAAAATATGTGGCTGTGGTTGTGGTGTTGCTCTAAAAAAGATTGGGGAAGATATTTTAAGGCAATTAGATATTATTCCTGTTCAAGTTTATGTGGTTGAGCATGCTCGCTTTAAGTATACAGGCTGCAAAGTGGAATCTTCTATTATTACAGCTGACATGCCTCGTCAACCTATTGATCAATCCATGGCAGGCCCAGGATTATTAGCAGATACCCTCGTCAAAAAATATGATGATCATCTTCCGTTATATCGACAATCTGAAATATGGGCTCGAGAAGGTATTGAGCTATCTCGATCAACACTGTGTGGCTGGCATATGCAGTGTGCTATGTTACTCAAGCCTATTGTGGCTGTAATGACAAAGACTTTGTTAAAATCCCCTAAAATCCATACCGATGATACCATTATACCAGTTTTACAGGTGGGTCAGGATAAAGCTAAAAAAGGTCGGTTGTGGATTTACTTCGGTGGTGGTAAAAATGCCCCGCCTTGTGCCGTTTATGATTATACGCCTACGCGACATCAAATAGGGCCAATGGATTTTTTAAAAGGCTATCAAGGGTATCTGCAAGCGGATGCTTATACGGGTTATGATGTGCTGTATCAAGATCAGCATAAAGACTTTGATATTATCGAAGTGGCTTGTATGGCTCATGCACGACGGAAATTTTATGACCTAGCTAAACACGCTAAGAAAGCAGGTAGCGCTCATCAAGCACTTGGGTTTATCCAGCAATTATATAAAATTGAAAAACATGTTAAGGATATGAATGATCAACAGCGTTATGAGTATCGACAAGAGCATTCCATTCCTATACTGGATAAGTTTAAAAAATGGTTGGATCATAAAATAGAAAACATATTGCCGAAAAGTCCTTTAGGGAAAGCAATAAGCTACACTCTGAAAAATTGGGAAGCATTAAAGCGCTATTGCGATGATGGCATACTTGCCATTGATAATAATGCAGCTGAACGATTAATGCGTGTGGTAGCTATAGGCAGGAAAAATTATTTATTTGCAGGTAATGATCAGGGAGCAGAAAACGCTGCTATTTTTTATAGCCTCATTGAAACGTGCAAACTTAATGAGATCAACCCCTATCATTATTTGCGGGATATCTTAAAACGTCTCCCATCACAGCTAAACTCAAAAATTGATGAATTATTGCCATGGAACTGGCAACCATCTGAACCGCTCAATTTAGAATTTCAGTGAATTTACATATAGGCTAGCTGGTATGCCCGGACGGTTAC
>JAJDBI010000103.1 GCA_029261435.1 Nitrospinaceae bacterium | reverse complement strand
AGAGGCTCGGTTGTTAAAACTCCTGGCCAGTCTGGTTGGAGCGCGGCGTATTTTAGAAATTGGTACTTTTGGTGGATGTAGTGCTCTGTCGATGGCAGAGGCTTTGCCTGAGGAGGGAACTCTTGTGACTTGTGAAGAAGACCCTGTAGCGATTGCTTTTGCACAAAAATATTTTTCTGAAAGCCCTCATGGGAAAAAAATAAAGCAGATGGAAGGCCCGGCGCTGGAATCGATTAAAAAGTTGACGGGTACATTCGACATGGCCTTCATCGATGCGGATAAAATAAACTACAGCAACTATTATGAAACCATTCTTCCGATGATCCGTCCGGGTGGATTGATCGCCGTCGATAATGTTTTGTGGAGTGGCCGGGTGTTGGATCCACAGGACGAATCGGACAGGGCTATTCACCATTTCAACGAACAGGTTGTTAATGATCAGCGGGTAGAGTCGGTTCTGTTGACAGTGCGCGACGGATTAAACTGCATTATAAAAAACTCTGCCTAAGCTGGGGACTTGACGAGTTCTTGTCCGGTCTGTTGCTAAGTTATTGAGCCGGTGTCTCAAGGTTGAACCTCTGCATGGGGTGTGTTAGTTTGGGCAAAAACAAGAGTGCATCATGAATTCACATTAACCCATTAAAAAATTACTCTTTATGGCAGAAACGTTAGGCAGTCTGGTCGATAAGCTTTCTATAAAAAATTTGCGCATCTGGCATCTGGATGAAGCGTTGGAAGATGCCTCCGGTCCAAAGCAGCAGGAACTTCAAGCGAAACGTGACTTGGCTGACAGCCAAAGGCAGGAATTGGCGAAAGAGATTGACAACTTTCTCGGCGCGGCTCTCAGGGGAGAAGTCCGTATTCGCGATGAAAAAATCAAGATGTATACCAACACCAATGTTTCATCCTCTGAAGCAATTAAGGAGTTGGGCAAGGCGGTGAGTGAACTGGCTAGCCGCAATATAAAAATCTGGCATTTGGAGGATGAGGTGCGCAGAACGGATTTGCCGGATGCCACCATTGTTCAAACCAAAAGGAAGATCGACACAACCAACCAGGAGCGCAATGACCTTATGGATAAAGTCGATGAGATTCTTTTAAAGCACTCCACCAACAATAGTGGTGGAGGCAAGGAGTAGGGGCGTATTGAGCCGGGATAAACGGCTGATCGTCAGCCTTTTCTATTGTTCATTGGCCCCACGCCGAGTGGGGGAGTTATAGGTAGGTGTCGAGCAATTCTTTCCTTTTTTGATCATACTCTTTTTCGTCGATCAGGTTTTTATCATGCAGACCCTTGAGTAACTGAAGTTTCTCTTCCAGAGCGGGGTCAGAATTTTTTTCAGGCGGGCCTGCTTCTTTTGCAGGCACTCTTGATGGAGCTTTTGTTTTGTATTTAGAAAGCCGAGAATTTTTCTTTTTGGGCCTTTTATTTGTTTTTGAGGGAACCAGTTTGGCTATGATCCAGTTTTCCTGGGACCGTGTTCCCATAAGGTTGGTAGTCGCATGAAACCTCTGGCCTGATTGTGGCACCATCCTCCAATTCGCATTTCCCCAGCCCGTGTAAGCCCGGGTGGAAAACCCCTTCCCCCTTATGGTATTGAACCGCCAATGGATGAGTTCTTTGCTGGCGAAAATATCCCCTTCTGTAGTTCCCCCAGAGGTTTCCAGTTTATAATGAATAATTTTATGGCTCGTAACGTGTTGGAGGGCTTTAGTGAGCAGACGTGCGATACGGTCGATGTCTTCAGGAAGAAAAACGTATTTTTTCTTACCGAACAGAGATAGTTCTTCAAATATCAAGGATTCTAAATGACCGCGGACATCCGACTCCGGCATTTTGAGGGGATGCGCAAGTTCTATCTTGCTGGCTGAATTCTTATCCTTGTAGGAGAGGATGAACCCTTCTGTTTTGAGTGATTTCTCTGGAGGTGATGCGCAACCGGAAAACATCCCTGAGCACAAAGCCAGGATAAGAATTAAGACTGATTGTAGGTGATACTTCATAAACGCCAGTCAAAAAGCAAGTGATCGATTAAGGTTTTTGTGCGACCAGTGAGGCGAATGCTTTAGGATTTTCATCCACCTCCTGATATCTCAAAATACGAAAACCGCTAAATGCCTGAAGCAATTCGTTCGCTTCCAAAACCCATTCTTTTTTGAAGCTGCTGTATTTCAGGTAGTCCACAGTGAAAGTTTCGTAAAAAAGCAAACCTCCAGGCTTTAGGGCTTTACATATTCCTGGAAACAGGCTGCGCTCCAGGAAATTGAAGCAGAGGACAAGGTCATATTCATTTACCTTAAGAGAGTCACTATCCAGATCGGCGAATACTGTTGTAATCTTAGTATTTTTTTCCTGTGCCAGGGCCTGGGCTTTGCGCAAGCCATTTTCCGATATATCCAGACAAGTGACCTCATAACCTCTGCTGGCGGCAAAAACAGAGTTTCTTCCTTCTCCGCCTGCAATATCTATAGCTTTACCACTACTAGCTAAAAGACTGACATTCTCTTGCAGCCAACGACTGGGTTCTTTCCCGGTTATGTATTCATCGGCCTCATATTTACTATTCCACTTTTCTTTATCCTTCAAAGACATTTGAGCTTCCTATAGGCTGGATTTGTCCTGCAAACTACTCTATAATGCGTAAAATCTTGAAAGCAAGCTTACAGGATATATTCCTTTGTGTCGACGGGCGTTTTCTTGACAAGAGGGTCTTTTTTGCCTATTATAACCGTTTTATCCAATGTTAGGACGGATGGGGGGTTTCGTGAGTGAAACAACCCTTACTTGTTTGATTAAGGAGTGACTGGAAATGATTGCAGTGGTTAAAACAGGTGGCAAGCAATACAAGATATCAGAAGGCGATGTCATCGAAGTAGAAAAGCTGGATGGTAATA
>JAJDBI010000102.1 GCA_029261435.1 Nitrospinaceae bacterium | reverse complement strand
ACTTGGATTTCCCTCAATCTCTTGTATGGGATGGTTGATCATTCCATAATTCAGCCCTACAATGCAAGCGGTAAATTCATAAAAACGCTGATACTTGGAGATTTAAGGTGTTTTTTATACTAATTATCATAGAAAGGTCACACCAATGATATTGCTTGAATTCAGCATGAGCCCCATGGACAAAGGGGAAAGTGTCAGCGAACAGGTTAGCCGTTCCCTGAAAATTATTGACGATAGCGGAGTGCCGTATCGGTTGAATCCAATGGGAACTGTGCTGGAAGGTGAGTTTGATGATGTTATGGGAGTTGTCAAACAATGCTACGAGACCATGAGGAAAGATTGCAAGCGCATCACTTGTGGCATCAAGATCGATTATCGCGAAGGCAAATCAGGAAGGCTGGAATCTAAAATTGCCTCGATAGAAAACAAACTGGGCAAAGAGGTGAAAAAGTAAAATAGGGAAAGACCTCTGTGTGGCAGAGGCACCCCTTTGCTTGTCCAACTATAATTATCACTCCATACCCACTCAAAGTTTTATCAAGCGCTTGTAAATTTACTGCCCTTGCCGGTGAGTTGTTTTGTCGGGAGGGAAACTTCTTTACCCTGGCTGGCTTCGACTTGTCCAATGACCTGGCAGGGAAGGTCGTGCTCTTTGCAGATTTCTGTGATGGCCTCAACTTCTTTTGTACCTTCAACAACCAAGCAGAAGCCAGTGCCCATGTTGAATACTTCAAACATCTCCGCTTCGCTCACCCCGCCGCGATCCTGAATGATATTGAAAATTTCAGGAACCGGTTGCAGAGTATCTATAACAAAACGGATGTTGTCAGCGGCTACTCTATTGAGATTGCAGAATCCACCGCTGGTGATATGGACCATAGCCTTGAGGTCTATCTCTGCATCAAGCATTTCCATAACGGGTTGGACATAAATGCGAGTGGGTTCGAGCAGGGCTTCACCGAGAGTCTGGCCTAAAAACTCTTCATAATCATTGACCCGCGTTTTTTGTTCTTCGAGGCTATCTCCCAACAACACTTTGCGTGCCAATGTCAGCCCGTTTGAGTGCACGCCTGTGGATGCCAGGCCAATTATCAGGTTTCCCGGTTTAATATCCTGGCCTGTATTGACTTTGTCTAAAGAAACATGACCGATGCAGGCACCGATGAGATCGATGCCAGAAATAATTTCTTTAATCTGAGAAATTTCGCCACCAGAAATGCTGATGTTCGATTGCCGTGCCCCTTCTGCAAGCCCCCGACCTAACTGGTCGAAAACTTCAGGGTCGGTGTGGGAACAGGCAATATAATCCACCATGCTAACAGGACGAGCTCCTACGCAAATCACATCGTTGACGTTCATAGCAACGCAATCAATGCCAATGGTGTCATAGCGACCTAACAATTCGGCGACAATCACTTTTGTCCCCACCCCATCGGTGCCAAAGGCGATGCCTTCCCCGTTACCCAGGTCGATAACGTTGGCAAAATAACCAATATCTGCCGCCAGTGGGTATCGGTCAGTGAATTTTCTCGTTGGTAAAACATGTTTGAGCAAGCCCGAAAGCGCGGTCTCTGCGCCCTGACTGGAAACACCGCTCTTATTGTATTCAGAAGATTCTGACATGGACTATCCTGTTTAGAAAGTTACTTGGGCGCGTATCATATCACGCTGGGATTTGATTTTCCCTCGCCCCGAAAAATATTTTTTATTTAAGTTGACACTTACGTAAGTTTAAGCTAACATTTTGGCATGATTGATTCCCTGCAAGCCATATCAGAGCCTACCAGATTCGCAATATTGCAATTGGTGCGAAATTCAGAAATGTCTGCAGGGGAGGTCGCTGGGCATTTCAAGGGTATTTCCCGCCCGGCAGTGTCTCAGCATTTGGGAGTTTTAAAAAAAGCCGGACTCATTAATGAGCGCCGGAAAGGAACTAGTCGTATTTATCGTCTTCGACCAGAAGGGTTTGAGTCCCTCAAAGCCCTGTTGGAAAATTTTTGGGATCCGAAATTGGATAAATTAAAAGCCGCCGCTGAAAAAGAAGAAAGGAAAAAAAGGAGAAAACCATGACTGAAACCTATGAACTCACACGTGAAATTTTTATTCAGGCACAACCTGAAACGGTATTTTCATATCTAACCGTAGAGTCTAAAATGAAGGAATGGTATGGGGAGATTGTGGAATCCGATGCGAAACCCGGAGGAGTTTTTCGTGTTGCAAAAAATGATGGAACTGCCGATTGTCGGGGACACTATGTAGAAGTTGTGCCCTATGAAAAAGTTGTTTTTAACTGGGGTGGAATTGAAGGCTTGGAACCGGATGAGTCTACCGTGGAGATCACCCTGAAACCAGAAGGAGGCGGTACACGGTTAACGCTTCGCCATTACAACGTGAGACTGAAATCTGCTGCAGATTCTTTTGGGCAAGGTTGGAAAGAACATGCGCTACCACTGCTGAAAACAGTGTCTGAAGGAGGAACTCCTGACGGTCTGTGTTTCGAGTCGGGCCACGAATGCG
>JAJDBI010000101.1 GCA_029261435.1 Nitrospinaceae bacterium | reverse complement strand
CACACCTTTCCAAGCGAAGGTTCAAGCACTATCATGATTGGATCTCAGGTAAACTCCATCTTTGATGCGGCCTTAACCAACTGGTCGGAGTTTTTCCACTGTAACTTATCTTGAGGAATGAGAAAGTCGCCTTCTGTATTTCGGAAGGGGCGCCATTCTCGGTCTAAATAGACCTCATTAGGCCTAAAGCTTGCCTTGTAGACCAAAGATGCATTCTCGGCAATATAATAACCAAGATAAAAGTATTTTATGCGACTTTCGAGAGCATATTCCATCTGCTTCAATACACTGAAAGTCCCCAGACTCATTTTTTTGTCAGGAACCTGATAAAAAGTATAAATGGCAGAAAAAGACTGGGACGTTTTGTCACCCAGTGCAACCCCAATGAGCTTTCCATCAAGATAGTATTCGAACTCAATTCCAAAGGGTGTATTGACATAAAAAGACAGCCGGAAATTTTGTTCGTCTTCGACATCATCCTGCTGAGAAGAAAACCTTTCCTTATGCGTAAGATAAAGATCAAACTTCTCTTGAGTATATTGAGGAGCGCCGATCTTAACCTCAACATTCTTACAGGTCGCTAATGCCCGTTTCTGGTTCCGAGTCATTTTGAAATTCTCGGTCCGCACCCGAATGGGAATACACTGGTAACAATCTTGACATTTGGGACGGAAATAATAATCCCCAAAATGTCGCATACCATGGGCCAGCAGATATTCAAATTCAACTTCAGAGACATCCTCGAGCAAGTACTCCTCGAAAAAGGACTTCCTATCCTTAAAATACCCGCATTGAAATGATCTGGAATCGATAAAATGGGCTAACATATTCACCTTCCCCCGCTATGCGGAGGGAAATCTTTAAAATTAAGCTTCTAGAAGCCTTCTATTCTATAATATTTTTTCATTAGATGACATAAAAGGATAAGAAACTTGCCTTCCGACTATCTTATTTCAGTCTCCTATGAGCAGTAGGTTTGAAAATTGGCCCATTTTATGATTAACTTTCCCCGCTCATAGGTTGCGGGCCACAAACATAGCGGAAATATATAAAATGCGACAGTTTTCCACTCCCCTCCCGTCTGGAGATATATCAGTTTGAAGGTATCGATCATCGTTCCCACCCTTAACGAAGAGCTGGTTCTCAAGAAAACTCTGACGCAAATCCAACAACTTTCTCCCCACGAGTTGATTGTGAGCGATGGTGGGAGCACAGATAACACCAACCCAATTGCCCAAAAGCTCAGCCATCGCGTTGTCACCGGGTCTTCCGGTCGAGCCATGCAAATGAATGCCGGTGCCAATCAAGCCACTGGTGATATCTTACTTTTTTTGCATGCTGACAACCGACTCGAACCTGAAAGTTACCAGAAAATGCTGGAGTGCATGAAAAACCCTAAATGGAATGGCGGGGCCTTTAGTCTCTGCATCGAATCCGATAAATGGTCAATAAATTTGATCACCCTACTAGCAAATATCCGCTCCAGGTATTTTGGCCTTGCTTATGGTGATCAGGGATTCTTTGTACGTGCAGAGGTTTTCAAAAACATGAACGGCTTCTCTCCCATTCCCATTTGTGAAGACCTTGATTTCTATCGCCGCCTGAAAAAAAAAGGACCTGTGATCTTACTAAAGGAAAAGGCGCACACATCCCCAAGACGCTGGATCAAAGAAGGAATTGCTTTCACTACAGCCCGAAATATTCTCATTGCCATCTTGTTCGGACTGGGGTTCCCACCACGCACCCTGACAAAATGGTACCTCGCTATCCGTTGACCTCACTCAAGTGTTGAGAAAGTAAATAATAGCTTTTATAGCTGGGAAAGATGCTTTTCGGTGGGGAGCCTATGCTATTTGCCTCGACGGTTAGTCGAGTTAAAGGATTTCGGTGAACACCAGAATCATCCAGATGACCAGAACGACATTGAAGATCACTCCAACATGAAAAAAAACATTAAAGAACTTGCTATAGGTGAATTTATAAGTCTGCTTAGGTTCACTCATGGTTCAGTCCATCACCAGGGTAGTCAATCGTTTTGCCAGTTCTGAGCCACGAATGATCTTGCGTACGGGACGCTCTATAAGGTTTAGACTCATATAAAGTCGTTCAAGGTTCATAAAGTTTTGCGACTCAGCAATGGCCTGGCCTCCTTCGTCTCTTATCTCGTTGCGCCAAATACTTAGAACGTTCAATTTTTTCAGGTTTTCAGATTTCGCCAGCGCGATGGCCCCGGCATCGCCCATTTTATTTGAGCATAAATAAAGTTTTTTCAGATCGCTCAAATATGGGCTTTCTGCAATGGCCTGGATTCCTTCATCACCTATCCCGGTGCTGTCGAGATGAAGCGCCTGTAAACCAGGGAGTTGCTTCGAAGAAGCCACGACACGAGCTCCTTCTGGACCAATGGGATTCGAGTCCAGAAACAGAACTTCCAGGTTTTTAAAGTTTGGGGAACTGGCAAGCGCTTCAGCACCTTTGGGTCCGATATTATTGGCCTCCAGCATCAGGCATTTCAGGTTTTTCAATAATTCCGCATTGGCCAGAACTTTAGCCTCTTCATCACCAATAATATTGTGATTGAGGTAAAGCGAAACGAGCCCGGTAAACCCTTTCACTCGACTGAGAATTTCGATGGACTCTCCACAAAGCTGGTTCTGACTGAGAAAAAGCTGTTCCACCGAAGAGAGGTCTTCGGCATCACAGAGCAGGCGTAATTCTTCCGGTCCGATATTTTTATCTTCCAGATCCAATAACTTCCCGTCCGGGGTCAAATGCGTCAAAATTGTTTGCTCTAACTTAGACTTTACGGCCTCTTGCAACAGGAAATACCTCCTGAAATTAGTTCAATGATCTTGGGTAAAGCTCACTTTAAAGGATTTCATTTAAAAGATCAAACACCTGTTAGCTTTCCCTTATAATGATAGATAGAATGAGAATAGAGCAAACTGGAGAATTGAAATGATAGTTGGCATTCCTAAAGAAATCAAGACTGATGAGTACCGTGTATCCATGACCCCTGCGGGTGTTCACGAGCTGGCATCCCGAGGTCATAAAGTCTTACTGGAAGACCGCGCGGGGGAAGGTAGCGGCATCAACAATCAGGATTATTTGGATCAGGGGGCCGAAATCGTTTCCCGGCAGGAAATATTTGCTCAGTCGGAAATGATTGTGAAAGTTAAAGAGCCCCTGCCGGAGGAATATGGCTTACTCCGTGAAGGACAGATCCTTTACACCTATCTCCATCTCGCCCCGGCCCCTGAATTGACCCAGGCTCTCCTCGACCGAAAGATAGTTGGCATCGCATACGAAACCGTGCAATTGCCCGACCGTTCTCTGCCTCTTCTCATCCCCATGAGTGAAGTAGCGGGACGAATGTCAATACACGAAGGTGCAAAATATCTTGAACGGGAAAACGGTGGACGCGGTATTCTGCTAGGCGGTGTACCCGGTGTCGATCCCGGTCATGTGGTGATCATTGGGGGAGGTATTGTCGGAGCCAACGCAGCAAAAATGGCCATTGGAACAGGAGCCCAAGTCACCCTGCTGGATATCAGTCTGCAACGCCTGCGTTATCTCGACGATATTCACGGAAGCCGACTCAAAACCCTGATGTCAAACCGATTTAATTTACTGGAATCACTGCGCACAGCAGATCTTGTTGTTGGTGCTGTGCTCATCCCCGGTGCCAAAGCTCCACGACTAATCACTCGTGAAATGCTGATCCCAATGCAGAAAGGGTCGGTCGTTGTGGATGTCGGTATTGACCAGGGAGGGATTCTTGAAACTTCACGCCCCACAACCCATAGCGACCCCATTTTTGAAGTTGAGGGAGTCGTCCATTATTGTGTCGCCAATATGCCAGGGGCTCTGGCAAGAACATCTACTTTCGCGCTCACCAACGCCACCTTCCCTTACGCATTGGATTTGGCCGAAAAGGGCTATCAAAAAGCATTGAAAGAAGACCCCGCCCTGAGAGCAGGACTCAATGTCTGCCTTGGAGCAGTGACCCACCCGGAAGTTGCCAATGCAATGGGCAAAGAATTCACTCCTCCTGAAAATTATTGTTGAATCTCTGTCTCGGATGGACTTGAAAAATAAACATGAACTTCGAGAAGGTTTCTTATAAGATATGGCTCAAACTTGGAATCAAACAATCTGGGAGAAACAGCAATGAGTGAGGAAGTTCGAAATTTCCATTTCAATGTGAACGTTCGCGCTGCCAGTGGTTCAAGAGCTAAAATGGCCAATAATGAAGACTCCTTTCTCCGTGCCATGGAAATTCAAGAGCGCAGACGAGCAAAGAAAGAACTGGAGAATCCGAAGCAAGAAGAAATTGTTGATACCGCGCCTATAGAAACCCCTGAAATACTTCAGGAGGAAGTAGAAGAATCCACAGTATCTTCTGAATCCCCCGCTGAAACCACACCAACCGTCGAGGCAGAAACTCCCCCCCCGACGAAGGAACCTGTCGTAGCTAAACCATCTGGGGGTGGAGTGCCAGGACCAACTCCTCGAAATGATTTCACCTCAGAGGAGAGAGCAGCCATGATGAAACGCGCCAAGGCACATGCCGCAGAAGTCGCAGCTAGAAAAAATAAATAGTTAACTATAATGAAGGAAACCTATACTGCTCTTTTTCCCACGCAGAGAGTTCCTAAAAATTTCTTGTCCACATTCTCTCTGAAAACATCCTCATCTGAAACATCCCAAATACCTACAGAATCAATAAAGACTTTTAGGGTAGACATTTCTTCGACCAAACTCACATCATCACTGACTTTTAGCAGAACTTCAAGATCGATAATTGCCATAGGGCCAACATGCCTGGTGGCAAGTTCTTGCAAAAGGCTTTCTTTATCATTCGACTCTATCAAATTGCTAATAGGCTGGCCTACCAGTTGATCAGGATCATAACCCAGTAAACGGAACGCGGGATTCGCGAATACAATTTTTCGATCCGGGTCCAGTTGAAAAATCAGATCGGGCACTCGCTCCACAATGACCCGATAAAACTTTTCACGTCTCTTGATCTCATCCTGAGCCTTCTTGAGTTTTAATTGGGTGGCTATCCTGCAAACAACTTCTCTTTCGTGAAAGGGTTTGGTGATATAGTCAACTCCCCCCGCATTGAACCCTCGCATCATATCTTCGGTTCCTGACAATGCGGTTATAAAAATAATGGGAATGTCTTTAGTCCTATCATCTTCTTTCAGTCTTCTACAAACTTCGTAACCATCAATGCCCGGCATCATGATATCCAACAAAACCAGGTCCGGCTTGTTCTGGCCAACAAGTTCAAAGGCTTTTTCACCTGTGCGAGCGACAGAAATCTCCAAGCCACTTTGTTGTAGAAAATGTCCCAAAATAGACAAATTATCAAGGACATCATCCACGATAAGAATTTTCATCCCCGATATCTGATCTTTATCAAATTCAATCATTTTCTTGTTTTCTCAATAGAGAGCGACCTATAACACCCATTAAAACTTGTAAGACAAAAAACCAATCCACATCTTTTGCCCGCAAACCCATGCATCAATCAATCTCACTGAACTCCTAGAATACCTTCTATCTATACGAATTTAACACGATTTATAACTATTATTCACCCATTAAGAGGCATTTATTGACTCAATTGGGAAACTTCCTTCACATCACGTTTCAATCTCAGAAAATGGTACAGGTCTTGCTCTTATTAACCGAAAAGATAAATATTGACGGATTATTGACAGGAGGAAGTTCATGAAAGAATTAGAAAGCACCCAGAAGCCAACCACAACCAGGACTCAACAGGAAGATCATTCTTCTGCTGCCTATATTTTTGAAGAAGAATTAAAAAGGCAGAATATAAACACTATGCTTGAAATTTATAAAGAAGATTATATGGCAAAGATTGACATGCTGACACGCTAAAACTTGCTGTGTTAGTCAAATTTATGAATTGAGCCTTCTTGAATTCCTTGCTCGAAAGATTGTGTTCCCTTAACCAGCGTTCGGGTTAATAGGACAAGGCCAATGAGGTTGGGGATAGCCATTAAGGCATTCATCGCATCGGAAAAGTTCCAGACCATTTCCAGTTTTATCTGAGCTCCCACAAACACAAAAATTACCCAGGTGTATCGATAGAAGAGAATATATTTTTCTCCAAAAAGATATTCAAAGCATTTTTCGCCATAGTACTCCCAGGCTAAAATGGTCGAAAAGGCGAAAGTAACTGTGCCGATGGTAACAATCATCTTTCCCCATAAGCCCGGCAGACCCTCTGAAAAAGCTTGAAGGGTCAATGCCACTCCTGTTTCTCCGGAAACCCAGACACCCGTTGAACTTAAAGCCAGTGCCGTCAACGAACAGACCACCAAG
>JAJDBI010000100.1 GCA_029261435.1 Nitrospinaceae bacterium | reverse complement strand
CACTCCTGATTCAGGCTCTCGATTTGTTCCAGTATCAAATCCAGAAAAGATTTATTGTCCCGCACTTCAACCAGCGACTTGGGCCCCATGCAGCCCATGCTCGTGCCCATACCCCCATTCAGTTTGCCAACAACAAGTTTGGGCAATTGGAGTGCAGTGCGGGAGGGTTCCGGGGAGGGAAGGCTGGAAAAATCTGGCAGACTTTTGGAGTCTGGGGATTTTATTGAATTCCAGTCCTCGACTTTTGACGGACCCTGGCGAAACCGGCTAATCATCTCCCAATAGTTATTTAACTGAGGTCCTGAAAGTGATTGGCTCAACTCATTCCATAAAGAATCTTCTGGCATTCTGAAATCCTAAATTTGTTTTTGCGTGACAAACGCACAAGGACTTGCTTTACTTTTGCAAGTTGCTTTAATCAAGGTTTGCTTATGCTTGTATTCAAAAAAAATATTTACGAAGTTACCCACTCCCCGCATCCTGAAAACGGAGTACAGCAAAAGCTGGACCCGCGTGACTTCATTTTCAGATCACTGACCACCGACCGTGAAATTTTTTACGGACTGCAACAGCTCTCTCAAACAGAAAGCCAGGACCGTTTCAAAACTTTATTCCCTCACGTATCCAGGTTTGGGTCTATCTCGCTCATCAATAACTTCTCCCGGTCACTTTTGGAAGGACTGGTTGACAAAAACAACTGGTACACCATGAATGCATACCATATGACATATCTGTTTGACAGTCTGCATGGCACTTTTGAGGACTATAGCTACTCAGAATCAGCACAAAGGAAAGAAATATTCCCAGAGCTTCAGGGAGAAACTATTGATTTCGACCATTTCCTTGAAAGCTATTTTTTCGGGACCGCATTTTTAATGGATGCAGAACGTTTCAACAATATGCCGCCAGAAGAAAAAAAAGACCTGAAACTCACCGATCCCTGCCTGTTCGGTGTGATCAACAGGCTGATTCCTGCAGAGGAAGAAGTTGTTCTCAAAATGAATCCACATCCCCCCTATTCTCCTGAATAAAGCTATACTGAGATATCCTCTCTCTATTTCTTTAACTCCTCTTCCAGTTGCAAAGTCAGAATGCTGGAGTCTGGAGCCACCTCACTTAAAAAGCTGGCCACAGGCTTTCCATTTTTCCCCACCAAAAATTTATGAAAATTCCACTGCGCCTCATTTTTTGCCGGCACATATTTTCCCTTTATCCGATATAAGACCCATTTTACAAGTCCAAATACTCGAGACCGAAACCCCTCTCCCCCTTGATGATTCAAACCACAATCATATAAAAATCGGTAAAGATCCAGTTTTTGTGGACCCAGCACAGACACCTTGCTAAAAAGATCAAAAGTCACATTGAATTTTTTCTGGCAAAACTCTTCAACTTCTTCATCTTCTCCCGGTTCCTGCGAACCAAAGTCATTGCTGGGAAAGGCCAAAATACTCAATCCCTTCGATTGATATTGTTCAAAAAGTTTTTGCAACCCCATATATTGGGGAGTGAACCCACACTTTGAGGCCACATTGATAATCAGCAAAACCCTTCCTTGATACTTGTTTAGGGAAATAATTTCACCTTTTATGGTCCTGACTTCAGAAGTATATATGTTTTTATCCATGGATCTTATGGTTGCAATTTTTCAGATTAGAAACAGAATCAAACCCTGCAACTCAGGTATACTAGGGATGGTCAAGAGCATATATATGCTCACCTAAAGTATCGCAGATTCTTATAAAAACCAAATAACTGAAAATAATTTTCACCAATGCTCGTTTTTAAAAACAACATTTACGATACTTCATCTCCCGGGAAACAAACTCTTACTCCTGACAAGGACTACAACTCCTGCTTCGATGCTAGACATTTTATTGAGATTGCTCTTGAACAGGAAGAGGAGGTCTTGTCATTCATCGAGCGTCAGCCACAGTTATACTGGATAGAGGACTTAAGGCAGTTCTACCCGCATTCAGGAAAAATTAATTCACTATACGCTCTGAAAGAGATTCTGAAAATACTTCGGTTGGGATTAATTGAGACTTCATGCTGGCAACATATGAATACTTATCACTTTTGTTTTCTATATGATGTATTCGTGCGCTTTTCGTTTAACTACAACCATGACAACCCGCAAGAAAAGTTGATATACCTTCCTGAGTTAAAAGGAAAAACTTTGTATCTTGGAAGTTTTATCAACAATTATTTTTTCAACAAATCTTTCCTTGTTGACCCTGAGCACTTTAACTCCCTTAAGCCGGAAGAAAAAACCGGGTATGACTGCCCCCACCTGTTTAGTGTGATAAACGGTCTCAGCCCAACACGAGAAGAAATGTCACTTAAGGAATCTCAGGATTATCCCTACACAGTCTTTGTGTAGCATTAAGTTCATGCGGATTGGAAAGCCCCCCCCCTCTTCATACACGGAGCTTCTTATATCTATAGCAAGTGGTTGTATGGTCATTGACCATGCCGGTTGCCTGCATGAAGGCATAGCAAATGGTGGAACCTACAAATTTAAAACCGCGCTTTTTTAAATCTTTGCTCATCGCATCTGATTCACTTGTAGTGGCGGGGATTTCTTTCAACGATTTCCAGTTATTTTGTTTGGTTTTATTACCGATAAATCCCCAAACATATTTATCAAAGCTACCAAACTCCTTTTGAACATCTAAAAATGCCCTGGCGTTAGTGACTGAAGCCGCCACTTTCAAACGGTTCCGCACAATACCTTCATTTCGCAAAAGCTCCTGTTGTTTGGAATCAATATATTTTGCCACCTTCCCAGGTTCAAAATTATCATAAGCCTTGCGATAATTATTGCGTTTATTAAGAATCGTTGACCAACTGAGCCCGGCCTGCGCTCCTTCTAAAATCAAAAACTCAAATAATTTTCTGTCATCGTGTACAGGAACACCCCATTCTTCATCATGATATTTAATATCCTGTGGTTTGGAATTACTGCCAACCCAATCACATCGCATAACCACTATTGACCTCCTTAAAGAATTACTCTGACCATACTGCAAGTTCATTCCCGTTTGGGTCAAGAAAATGGAACCTTTTCCCTCCGGGGAACTCAAAGACAGGCTTCGAGATTTTTCCACCAGCTTTTGTCACGCTCTCTAATTTATGATTGAGATCATTTGCATATAGGACTACTAATACTCCCGGGCTTGATATTCTGGCATCTCCTTCGCCATTAAAACCTCCATCAATATTTGCCCCGGAAAAGCTGATGTAATTTGGCCCCCAATCTGTAAATTCCCATTCAAATACCTGCTTGTAGAATTTTTTTGTTTCAGCATTATTGACCATAGGTAGCTCAATATAATTAATACTGTTATTTCTTTTATCCATTAAATATTCCTTAACTATAGGGGATCGTGGTATTAGACCTTTATGATATTGTCGTACGATACAATCAGTTTTTTTAGATCAAATTTTTGTTTGAAAAAAAATACACTCCCGCCGCTGATTTCAAGTTCTCTAAAAAAAGACGTGTGAGTATTTTTTTTAAGTAAATGATTAAGA
>JAJDBI010000099.1 GCA_029261435.1 Nitrospinaceae bacterium | reverse complement strand
TTTAAATTAAGCGGCTACAGCTACATCATAATCGTTAGCGATTATATAAACACCGTTTTTTAACGGGCCAACGGTATCCCGTGCATGCAACCTTTGTATCAGCTCTCCCGTCGAAACCAGATCGCCCCCAAAATTCAGGTAGGTATTTACTAATATTAATGTACAGTATAACACCTTGGGTTTCAACGGGGTTGGATTTTGTTGCCCATAATCCTCCTGAAAGTTTTACAACCTCCTGAGCCAGGGATATCTGTATGAAATAGGTTCTAAATTCGCAGTTTTCTTGCAAATATTCGACATTGGTTTTATCCTTTTTGCAACTTATGAACGGTCCTGAAAAAAACCTCACAATTCTTTCCCTGCAATACCATTGTTATCCTGATGAAGTGGGTGGTGCATGGGGTTTGACCTACCAGGTCAATAAGCGTTTGGCAGCTAATGATCTAAAGGTGCATTTGATAACTTGTAAACCCTCAGAGTCGCTGCCAGACGATGAGGAGATTGACGGTGTTTTTTTTCACCGCATTTCCGTTAAGGACAGCAAGAGTGTTATTTCTCTATGGAGATCGGTGCGAAGAAAAGTGAATCACATTTTACAATCCGGGAAAATTGATCTGGTGCATATCCATAATCCGCTGGTTGGGTTTTTGGCTATTCTGCATCCTCAATTGTGGAAGGTTCCAAAAGTCTGTCATTTTCATAGTTCCTGGTACGACGAGGAAAAAATAAATCAGATAGGCACCGAAAACTCAAAAATACCGTGGCGGTTACAAATCCAACTTCAGTTGATCCGGCTGGTGGAGTGGACTGGATACTCTGTGTCTCGAAGTATTCTCTTCTTGAGTGAATATTCTAAAAACCGTTTTTTGAAATATTATCCATTCACGCCACCAAAACTGTGCGTGATTCCGGGAGGGGTGGATATTGAAGAGTTTAAACCGCCAAACTCTGCAGAGGAGGTAAACTCTATCCGAGAAAAACTAAAGCTATCGGCAGAAATTCCTCTCCTGCTGACGGTTCGTCGGTTAGAGCAACGAATGGGATTGGAAAACCTGATCCGCGCAGCGGGGATCCTTCATCGTCAAAGCCCTGACCTCAAGTTTCAAATGGTGCTCACAGGCAAGGGAAGTTTGAAAGACCGACTGGAACAATTAATACTGGAGCAAGGGGTTTCCCATTGCGTTCATCTCGTTGGGCTGGTGCCGCGTGAAACGTTGCCCCTTTATTTTCGCTGTGCAGACTTGTTTGTTCTTCCTACGACTGCCATTGAAGGGTTTGGTCTGGTCACCGCAGAAGCTATGGCCAGTGGACTGCCGGTGATGGGCACTCCTGTAGGAGCTACTGTGGAAATTTTAAAACAGGTGGATGAGAGACTTCTTTTTCAAAACACATCCCCGGAATCGTTGGCTGAGGGAATAGAAACTTTTTTAAGAGCCCCAGAAAAATTCGGGGAAATGAGATCTAAATGCCGGGATTTAGCCCAGGCCCGTTATTCCTGGGAGACCGTAGTAGAAAAAATCGAACAGGAATATTTAAAAATACGGACCTGATATTGAGTACCGTGTAATTACAGAAAACAACAACTTCATGAATCCCAGCCTTTTATTTCCGAGATTAATTTTGATAGCCGTGATTGGGCTGGTGTATAGCAACACGTTCCTGAACTCATTCCATTTTGATGACCTCCCTTCTATTCTCGAAAAACCCTGGATTCGAGGATTAGACAAAATCCCTGAATTCTTGAACAAAGAAAGTCTATTATTTCTGCGTCCACTGGTTATTCTAAGCTTCAATATAAATTATGCCATCAGTGAGTTTGAGGTGTGGAGCTATCATCTGTTCAATATTATATTTCATGCTCTTGCCACATTGTTGGTTTACCAGTTGGCGTTAAAAGTACGAAATTTTCTAGAGGACTTTTCACCTCAAAAAAGCTTTGCCTGTTTACCATTTTTCGCGGCAATGGTTTTTGCCCTGCACCCGCTCAACACTCAGTCTGTCACCTATATTTCAAGCCGTTCATCGATAATGGTCACTGTGTGTTACTTGAGTGCGCTGATTCTGTTTTTTGATGGTTTTAGTAAATGGAAGAAAACCGGTCAGAAGGGATGGGCCAATTTTATAGGTTCTGGTTTTTTCTTTTTTCTGGGAGGACTATCAAAAGAAATTATTGTTACGTTTCCGGCCATGCTTTTTATCTTCCATTATTATTTTATTTCGCGCGAGACACCAAAAGTCTGGATTGCGACACATGCTAAATGGATTGCCCTTCTGGTAATTCCTCTTCTGGCGTTTGTGAGTTACAAACAGTTTGCGGCAGGGGGACTACTATCTGCTTCTTCTGCCTACCTCAAGTCGAGCACCTGGTTTTTGACGCAAACCTCTGTAGTTCCTTTTGAATATTTCAGGAAGATGTTGTTTCCATTCAATATGAATATTGATATAGATTTCCCGGTCCTGAGTAACTGGTTGGAACCGACCCACTGGTTGGGAATGGTTGCTTTGGGATTTTTCATATTCTTCTGGATTAGAATATCGACCCGCGATTCTGAAACGGTAGAGATTGGAAGACGATTTGCAGGATTTGGAATGGCCTGGATATTACTCACCCTGCTGCCCACATCCAGCTTCATTCCTTTATTGGACGTGGCGGTAGAGCATAGAACCTATTTGCCTATGGTTGGTCTGGTTTTTTTAATGGCAGGAGTTTTTGGCTGCATGCGGGAACTATTGCCAGTAACGAAACTGATTAATTATTCTGCAATACTAATCCTGATTTTCTTTTCTCTCGGGGTGATGGTTCGAAACGGAGACTGGAAGGATGAGGTGACCCTGTGGAGTGATGCGAAAACGAAATCGCCCAATCTGGTTCGTCCCTATAATAATGTCGGCGAAGCTTATGATGAACTGGGGCAATATGATAAAGCCATTGCTGAGTTTAAAGGGTCGTTAAAATTAAACCCCAATTATTTTTTTGGGCTGAATAACCTGGGTAATATTTATGGTAAGCAAAGGAAACTGCCAGAGGCGATTGATTATTTCGAAAGGGCGCTGAAACAAAAGCCGGACTACAGCCCGGCACATTATAATCTCGCCCGAGCATTTCATCTTATAGGAAAACGTCAGGAGGCGGCAGAGTCTTATCGCAAAGCCATAAAATCCAATCCCTTTTTTGAGCAGGCTTTTTATAACCTGGCCTTTTTGGCAATGGAGCTCAGCCTGTTTGATGAAGCTCTTGAAAATTTTGAGAAATTTATATCGATGCAACCCAACCACTCGAAAGCTCATTTTGGGGCGGGCAATGCATTGATGATGAAAGGCCAGTTGGACCTGGCTCTGACAGAGTACCGCAAGTCGGCTCAGTTGGACCCTTCATTCGCATTTCCATATTTGAATATTGCCAATATTCAAATGCAGACTAAAAACATTCCGGCAGCGATTGAAAATTTTGAAAAGGCTCTAAGCATCGACCCGGCCATGCCAGCTGTCCATTTGAGTTTGGGGATGGTTTACCATCAGTACCAGAGAAATACGGAAAAAGCCCTGGGGCATTTGAAAGAATCTCTCCGTCTGGCCCCGAAACAACAGCGGGCAGAATCTATCCAGTCCCTGATTCAGGAACTGGAAAACAAGCAACCGACCTAAGGAAACAGGATGCGGTTTCGAACCATATGCGGGATGCCAAAACGCATATGCAACAATTCAACTTTGACATCCTTTCCACCTGCCTGCGGACAACTTTCATAGTTCGTTGAAAAATAGGTGCTTTCTGCGATTAGGTAGTCGCTGAACGTTTGCGTTGCTGTTGAGGGGTCGTCAACAGGCAAATAATCTTCCCGCTTGTCATCCCAGTTTCGGATTGCCACCAGGAAATAGTCCCCCGTAGCTACAATTTTGTCGTTTTCTAAAGTAGAATTCATTTTTTTCTCCTCCTCTGTAGGGTAAATATATAATCTCTTGAGCTTGAAGTCACGGATTACCTGTAAATATATGTACAGAAATAGAGTTTTAAATTTTAATTTAAAAACTTATAATAAAAGCGTACTTATTGAGCATAAACAGGGGATTTTCATTAATTTTCATCGAACCTGAAAATGTATATTAAAGGCTCAAAAATTATCACCGGACTAAACCTATAATTTTAAAGAAAGGCACATTATGAGAATAATGATCGGGACCGCAATTTTTTTAATCACCTTTTCTTTACCTGCATGGGCGCAAGAGTCCTTCGATAATATGTATTGCAGTGACTACCATAGTGCCCGGGTAAAAATAGTCTCCGACTCGTCGGCTCGAAAACTTTCTGAAGCTGTCATGACCGCATCGGG
>JAJDBI010000098.1 GCA_029261435.1 Nitrospinaceae bacterium | reverse complement strand
GGAGGCATGGAAATTGTCCGTGTCATACACTTCTGTCTGCCAGGACAAAGTCGTATCGGAAAGGTGTCCTACATTCTGGCTTGCATTTTTTCCCACTAATGCGCCTCTGAGTTGAGCGGATGCGACACTGGTAAGCCCGGGAATGGAAAATGCAGCCGTTCCAGCCCAGTTAGCTACTGAAATAGCAACAGCCAGACGAACAACCATAAATGCTCGACTTAAAAGATTTGAAATGGTCTGTTCAGTTTTTGAACAAGACTTGTCTGCATGAGTCATTTCGACCTCCTTCTTTTCGGTTAGTTGATAAATTAAGCATGTAATGTCGACTACCGGATATTTGGTTATGCGAAATTTAATCCCCTTTCCGCATCCTGTCAAATATTATTTACGCTGCCGTTGAATTATCGGTAGTTATGCGTTCAGGCAATGTTGGCAGGCTAAATTGGTTTTGGTCGATGGAAGGTGGGGAGTTCAAGGCTGTGGAAACTATAGATATTATATTTGGATAGGTAAATTTTTATAATATTATTTCTATATCCTAATATATTTTTAAAAAAAAATTCCCCAAAGGAATAATCTGGTTTTGTCTGGTTTTCTCAAAATGGGGTAATTTATAAGACTGGCATGTCTGGAGAGGAGAGTTTTACTCAATCGGTAATTATATGTTTTTCGATCTCAGCATCCGGCATAGTTCGGGATCGTTGAGTCTGGCAACGCCGGAACAGCATTTGCGGTAACATTTTTAGTGCATTCCATTTGTTTTTCAAAAGCACTTGTCCCTGTCCGCTATAAGTGAAGTATTTGATATCTGCAAATTGATGTTTCCATGTGGAAAAGAGGTATTTGAAGTACATGCTGAGGGGTAGCTTTTGATAGAGACCCAAATATCGTTGTGTTTACAGAGATAAGTATAACGGTTGCAGTGCGGGCCAATTGTGACGGGGTTTATATGGAAAATCCTGACTGGGTTGGGCCAATATAGATTGTAAAAAGTAACTATTTAAAGAGGATTGGTCATGCAGAAGATTTAAAACCGCTTGCCGTTATAGACGTTACACACTTCGCACCATCTATTGGGTTTTCCGTTGGTGAGTCCTTCGCGGAATTCCACGTACTTTTCACTGTTCCATATTCCTTCAAATTCCTGTTCGTTTAAATTCCCGATTGAGTAGCGACGAGAAATCTGGCAGCAGGGATAAACGTTTCCTTCCGGGTCCACCTGAGCCCATGTATAGGGCATGTTGCATCCTCTGTCCTCTTCTGATTTTTCTTCTTCAACCTGAGGTTGTGGCGTAGGGAAATAATTTTCAGGTGGTAAATACGGGATCTGATATTCTTTGGACTTCCGGTCAATTTCTTCGAACACTTTTACAATATGCTCTCTATCGCATGTATTCAAATGCTGGTCTTCAAAATACAACTTGTCGCTAAGTTCCTCCCTTCTGTTTTTGTAAACATCCGAAGGAACAGCATTGAGGTGGACGAAGTAGACATAGCTCATGCCCAGTTCATGAGCCAGATCCATGATGCCGGGAAGTTCATCGATATTTTTTTTCAAACATACGGCATTGAAAAACAAAACAGGATAGGGAGAACCTGTGGACTTTTTGTATTCAGTCAAGCGCTTGATATTGGTTTTCATTAAATCGAAGTCGGAGCCGCGAATATATTCATACAACTCCTTTGAAGAAGCCTCAATGGAAATCAGGATTTGTTGTAACAGATTTTCTTCGACGATTGCCTTGCACCATGCTTCGGTCAATAGAGATCCTGTTGTTACGATTTGGACATGTTTGAAGCCCCGAGTTTTGACGTAGCGCAAAATTTCCATCAGGTCTGTTCGAATCAGGGGTTCTCCGAAATCGCTGAGCAGTAAAGTTTCAAAATTTTCGGGAGAAAATCTAGCGAGATACTTTTTAAAGTTTTCCAGTGAGATGTCTTTGCGGAGGTATTTACTTTCCCTCGGGCAATGTTTGCAGAGTAAATTACAGTTGTCGGTGACTGGAACCTGCAGGACATCCCAGTATTTATTCCATGCGGGTTCATTGCCTAAATCAATGGTCACAGACTGGGCGTCATATAAATGTTTCTTAATTGAAACTTGCAGGTGCAGATCATGGGCAAAAAGCCGTGGATCGTTGGGGTCGCTGAAAATTTCTTCAGACTGACCCTTCTGCTTTAGAGTGACGGTTTGAGTCATAGAAATTTGTCCTCAGGTAGACACATTTAGGGTTGTCAGTTACAGGCACAACTGAAGCAGATTTTGAGTGGACTTAAAAGCCAAATGACTGGCTTATCGCTTTGAGAGACTGTTCTGAAAGGAACCCTAGGCTCTCAATCTTCCTTAGTTAAATGCAAGTTTCATTATACTCTTATCGGAGCAAGGAACGAAATACTTAAACTGAGACACCAGTAGCTTCGTAAACTTTATTGTGCGGTTTGAAACTTGAGGACAAGGCCAAAAATGCCGATAACAATAATATGGCTGAAGCCATGATTGCTTCATTTGCCAAAGTACGGCGGATGGATTTGAAAAGCGATTGGCATTGATGTTCTATTCCCGGTAATATAGCATTTGAGCAGAGAGATGAAAGAGTCTTTAATATCAGTCCACTTGTAACCTTTTTAGAGGGATGACCATTGAAGAGTTTAGTTAATTTAATTTTGCGAATTGTTTCCTTTTTCTCGAAGAAAAAGAAATCGCCCCAGAAAGTTCGTGAAGACAATGCGTCCTCTGATATTTACCCAATGTGGTAGTGATTTAGGCAGGTTAGTCAGTCCATGTTTTCCCTTTAGTATAGTATTTCCCACGTTAACTAAAGGTTCTTTTCCCATGTCCGATAATTGTAGTGTTCTTGTTTTTATTCATAATAAACTCTGAGAAGTTGAAAGGATTCCGATGAGAAACCTTATTCTAAAAGGAATAACTTCCTTTTCAATTCCTTTGCTGTCCTTCGTTGTCGCATTGATCGTTTTTTCTGACCATGGGTTGGGATGGAAAACGAATCTTTTATACTCGTTGGGTGTTTTGCTGGTTTCCGTGGTTTTGCTGGAAATATTTTTTATTTTCACCTATGCCCTGAAAGAAGGTGGTTATATTTCCGTATCAAGCTTGTTAAATCGGGAGCAAAGTGCTCATGCCAGGGCATTGACCGATGGTGAAAAGAAGAGTATTGCCTGGATAGATGTTCATTTTCCACATCCTTATCTTTCCTTTGTACATTCTGAGAAATTAACATGGGCTCATGAAACCTTTGATGGGCCGAACAACGCCGGTTTTTGTGGTCCCGATTTTCCCGATGAAAAAATTGAAGATCGATATGTGATACTGCTGACGGGTGGGTCTGTCGCTTCTTCCCTGGGACAGATGTTTAAAGGTGGGCCGAGGTTTCTAGAGGAGGCGCTCAATGAACGGTACGTCAGCCCTAATGGTAAAAAATTTCTGGTGCTGAATGGGGCGATGGGCGGCTGGAAACAGCCTCAACAAACCATTATGTTTCTCTTTTATGCTCATCTTGTGGATGCGCTTGTGACGTTGGACGGTTTTAATGAAATGAGTCATTTCGATCATCTGGATTGTCGCTTTGAATTACCAATGCTGGAGTTCTGGCGGGTGAATCCCTTGATCGAGCATGGCAGTGAAAGGTTGATGGCAAGTTGGATCAACGGAACGATTTATAATTATTCCAGAAAGAACTGGTTTTTGTCGCGTTCCCACTACGGTTATTTTTTGGCCAAATGGATTCGCAATATAATAAGGGTGTTTATGAGGCAAGTGACACAGGAGAAGGGGCAAGATTTTTCCAGATCTCTATTTGAACTGCCAAAGAGTTTGGGACGGGAAAAATGCATCAGGATGTTTCTTGAGAGATATAAAGACTATTTCCGCTATATGAACGCCATAGCAGAAAAAATGAATATAAAAACTGCATACTTCATGCAACCTGCTCCGGCTATTTCAAAACCTCTAACTCAAGAAGAAATGGATGTTGTTGGAGACCTGGGTTACAAAGAACGCTACCTCAAACTTGTCAATGAAATGCTGACATTGAACGATGAGGGTATCCCCATATATAGCATGTTGCATATATTGGAAAATGTTCCTGAAACGATATACCGTGATGCTATTCACTTTTGGGAAAACGTGGAAACCGGGGAAAGTTCTGGAAATGAAATCCTAGGAAATAAAATGGCAGAGCGTATCGCTGAAACCTTTGGGCTCACTAAAAAAGAAGAACGCATTTATACCGCTCAACTTTAAGTTGGTTAGAGAGCTTGGAAGCAAGAAGCCCCCAAGCTCTCTTGACATTGAACTTTTTTTTCTGCTAATTTTTCTGACAGACTAAAAATTGAAGATAAGTTACATTTGTTCCACTGACCGACCCTGTATTGTTAGCGGATACAGAGTGAGAATGGTTTCCCGCGCCTTCAATTATGTTATGTTGTCCAGGGTTTCCAGTGGTATTGGTACTGGCTGAATGACTGTGTTGCCCCACAGCACGGTTTTCCTGGTCGGATATGCTGCCCTCATGGGAACACCGACAGTGCCTCCTTAAGATCACACCCACCAGATATCGGCCTTGAGCCGGTGTTAAAAATGTCCAATCCGTTGGGCAAGCTGCCAGATGGAATATATCCTGAACCACCTCTCTAATTAAGAGGAAAGGCTATGTGGTACGACTGAGGTGTGAGTGAGGGGTTCGTCTAATCAGTGATAATAAGTTTTTCGATTTGTTCGTCCTGAGCGGAACGTTTTGTCTGAATCTTGCAACGCCGGATGAGCATTTGTGGCAACAATTTTAAGGCATCCCATTTGCTTTTTAATAGTACTTGCCCTTGCCCGCGATAGGTGAAGTATTTGATATCCGTGAATTGACGTTTCCAGATAGAAAGGAGGTATTTGAAATACAAGCTGAGAGAATAGTTTTTGATGAAGACCCAGATATCGTTGCGTTTGCATAGATAAACATAGCGATCGCTGTACAGGCCTACAGTGGCGGTGCCAATGTGGTAAACCTTTGCCCTGGGCAGGTAAATGGCTTTAAGCCCCTGCAACTGACCGCGCATATTAAGATCGACATCTTCCGCGAAGATAAAGAAATCTTCATCGAAAAGTCCTATTTGATTGAAAAATTCGCGCCGATATATTCCGGCACCGGCACAGGCGCCAAATACATAATCCTCCTCTTCATATTGACCAGTGTCTTTTTCCCCTTGCCCTCTGCCGCCTCCTGCAGACCAGCTATGAAACAAGTCGCCCGTATTGTAAAAAACATCTCGGTTATCTAGAAACATCATTTTGGTGGTGCCCATTCCGCACTCGGGGTGACGCTCCATACCTTCATAAAGCTCTTTCAGCCAGTCGCGGGTCACTTCGATATCATTATTGAGCAATACAATATATTCAGCGATGGAAGCTTTAATCCCTTCATTGCAGGCAATGGCAAACCCCATATTATCGGGCATTTTCAGCAGTCTTACCCAGGGATAATTCTCCTCTATCATTTCACGCGAACCATCGATTGAGCCATTATCGACCACAATGACTTCATGACCATCGAAATCAAGTTGAGCAAGAGAGTCGAGGCACATGCCAACGAACCGCATTCCATTCCAATTGGGGACTACAATGCTGACTTTCAAAGGAAAACCTTTCTTATCATTTGGGTTTGTTTCCATCTTTTCGGCGTTTTCTCTAGACTTCTGAAGGGTGAGTTCCTCAACTCCAGCTGTTCTGGTAATATTTTTCATTAAATCTTTTGCCCCTTGGTGGTAGGGTTGCTGTTTCAGGCATTTTTGTAGAAGTTGAGCTTGCTGATCTGGAGGAGCTAGTAAAGCCACTCTAAACCAGGCATTGGCCTGTATTTGAGGGTCAGCCTGACTCGATGTTGCTACTTTTTTAAATAGTTTTCCTGCCTCAGCCTGCTTTCCAGTTTTTTCTATTGCTGAAGCTATGGCATAGCGTAGGATTTCATTTTCAGGGTCTTTTTTCAGATAAGTATTTAAGGTCTCAAGCTCTGGTCTATGGCTGGAGTCAAGTTCGGCAAGGTTCTTAACAATCAATGTGTGCAGCCATGAGCGGTCTTTTGGCTCATCAACATTCCGGGCTTCGTTGTACAAACTTTCAAGTCCTTCCCGGTCCTCAAGGTTTTTCAGGCATTCACTGGAAAATTTCCAGGTCTCATGCCAGTTGGGATCTTTGAGACGGGCTTTTTCAAATTCTTTCAAAGCTTTGCCATAATCTTCTTTGTGTTTCAATAGTAGTCCTTGAGAAAAAGCCACGTTCCCATCATAACCAAAACGTTTTATTTCCTCATCTATCAAGGCTGAGGCTTCGTCCAGTTTTCCCTGTTTGACTTTTTGATTAGAAATTTTTAGACGGTTGATGTTCCAATCAGGAGCATACTTCAGGACATTTTCGAACGCCTGCTCAGCTTTCTGAGTGAGCCCCATGGAAACATAAATTTCACCCAGATAGTCATAGGCTTCGATATCCTGCTTGTTCAGTTTAAGAAGTTTTTTGCATTCAATGAGTGCTGTGGACAGCTTTCCCCGTTTTTGGTCAGAGCGGTCAATTCCCGGTGCGTGCCAGTCTGCCTCGGTGAGAGATTCCAACTGGAACATTTTTTCCTGCCAGTTTTGGGTGAGCAGATTTTTAGGCTGAGGCTCAAAAGATTCCAAGCGATAAACCGGGAATCGGGTCAGTACAACTTTTAACAGCTTGTAGCGCAGGCCGGTGATTTCTTCCAGAAGTTCGACATTAAGATCAGTAAAGCTCTTGATCAGGTAGCGAGGTTTGTGGCGTAAAAGACCTCCCACGAAACTGCCGTAAAAACCTTCGAGGTCCGGGGTATCCCAAGGGCCGATGGTGTGATGCAGGAAGTTGTCAGAAGAGGGTGAACCCGTCAAATGATAAAGCTGTGAAAAAGTCCCCCAGACAAAAATTCTTTCGCCACTTTCACCACGCATTCGCATCAGGCGTTTGAGAATTTTCCCCAGCCGAGGCAGATAAAGGTATTGATCAAATTTTTCGTACTGGCTCAGAGTTTCAGGTGTTGTCGGACGAAGATAATAGAATGCCATGGATTTTAAATTCCACAGCAGCAAAACTGCAAAAAGGGTAAGAATGACCCTGGCCTGTGTCGGTTCCAACGACAACAGGGCATCCATTCCCAAACCACAGCCTAATGAAAGCAGGCAAAACAATGGCAGATAGTGGTATCTGGAAAAGGCTCGTTGGAAAACAATCATGCTAAGCAGGATCAAGGAAAAAGCCAGCAACCAGATGTTTTGTTTTTGAACGCAATATATTGTAAGTGGGAGGAGTCCCAGCCAGATAGGCAGAGCCTGTTTGAAAAGTTTTCCAACTTCAAACAAAACACTGAAGTGCATCTTTTTGGTTTGGGTCAGTCTTAAAGTAGTGGCCATACGGGTTTTCAATTGCGCGCGCGATTGAATGTCCCAATATCCCATCTTCCAATCAATCAGATAGGAAAGAGCCGTCACTGCGGCGGCTGCCAGGGCAAACTGGACGGAGGCTGGTCCGCTGAACTCAAACCAGACCAGAGGTGTCAGGGCTCCGGCGAATAGAGCGGTGGTACATTTTGCAATAGCGGCGAGTCCAAAACAAAGTCCTGAGGCTATCACCCATTCGGGGCCTGCTTGCAACAACCCCAGTCCGGAAAATATGAATGGAATATAAAACTGCTCCAGGTTGAAGGAACCTGCGGTCAGGTCTGGAGAGGTGCCATAAAAGGAATAAAGCAAAGCCCCGGTAAAACTGGCCCAGGGATTATGAGTGAAACTCCACAAGGCTCCATAGACAGCCAGTGAACCGGCAACGTGGAAGGTTGTTTGTAAATGGCGAATGCGCTGAACACCACCCTCGGTAGATCCATAAAGCTTGTCCTGCAAGAGCATTCTCCACATGGGAATGCCAATGAGTTGCAGATCTTTCTTCCATAAGAATCCTTGTGACGCAAAGCGTGCCCGATAAGTGTAGATGGCAAAGTCGTCATCCAAAGGGAAGTTTTGAAATGGCCTGCGAAACAAAATTGCACACAAGGAAATAATGACTAAAAAAATGAGGGTTAGCAGGTCCATAATGATTTAGATGCAGGGATTTCTCCCAAGATATTGGCGATGAAAAGCCCGGCTTGATTTGAGATGTTCAGGCTTTACCGGTTATCTATTGATCGGCTGATTTTTAGGGTTTCTTTAGCCCGGACTGGAGTCGAAGTCGAGCAGAGCCGACTCCTGTTGAGTATAGAGAACGGGGCCTTGAGGATCAACCTTTCAATTCCGGTATTGTGGGGCATCAGCCGAGCTTGCTTTTCGTGATGAGATTGAGGAGAATAACAGCAACGTCAATGAATTGGGAGATTTAAATGCAAGAAGATTTAGCAAAAGTATTCAAAGATATAGAGAACAGGGTAGGGCTTCTCAGGAGGTTACTTTGACTTTGATCAGAATATCAAGTCTGTCGAGTCTCTAGATGCGGAAACTACTCTTCCTAGGTTCTGGGATGATAACGAGTCTGCCCAAAAAGTTCTGCAAAAAAGGTCTGTCCTGCAACGTACGATAGAAATCTGGAAAAACCTGGAAAAAGAAAGAGAAGATCTGGGCGCTATGCTGGAGCTTTCTGCCGAAGAAGAAGATCCTTCTATGGATGAGGAGATTCGGGCTTCTTTAACCCAGTTGGGTGAGCAGGTGGCTCAGGCCGAATTGAAGGCGATGCTTTCAGATAAAACAGATTTCAATAATGCTTTCGTGGCCATCAATTCCGGGGCGGGAGGCACAGAGTCTCAGGACTGGGCAGAAATGTTGTTGCGCATGTACCTGCGCTGGGGAGACCGCAATGGTTATAAAACGGAAGTCCTCGATACTCAGTATGGGGAGGAAGCTGGAATAAAAAGCGCGACGGTTTTATTTTCTGGCGACTATACATATGGATATTTAAAAGCGGAAATTGGAGTTCATCGTCTGGTGCGAATTTCTCCTTACGATTCCAACAAGAGACGTCACACATCATTTGCTTCGGTTTTTGTTTATCCTGAAATTGACGATGAAGTTGATGTTGAGATCAAGGAAGAGGATTTGAAGACAGATGTCTATCGCGCCTCAGGGCCGGGAGGGCAGGGAGTGAACACCACCGATTCGGCGGTCCGGTTGACGCATGTTCCCTCGGGCATTGTCGTTCAATGTCAAAATGAAAGGTCGCAGCATAAAAACAAGGCCTCGGCGCTCAAAGTCATGAAGGCTCGCCTTTATGAGTTGGAACAGGAAAAAATGGGTGAGGAAAAGAAGGAAATGGAAAAACAAAAAAAGAAGATCGAATGGGGCAGTCAGATTCGTTCTTACGTTCTTCATCCATACCAGTTGGTCAAAGACTTGCGTACGGGTGTGGAAGCGGGAAATGTGGATGCGGTGCTGGATGGCGATCTGCAACCCTTTATTCAAGCCTTCTTACGTTTCGATAAAACTGGTGAGGAGGCAGGCAAAGAATGAAATCGGGAATCCAGCCAGCCTTGATCAATGATCCGTTTGGAGACCCTGGACTACTGGTGCAATTTCTTCTGCAAAAGCGAGCGCTGTTATTTGACCTGGGTGACTTGTCTGCCTTGTCGAATGGAGCCCTTCTAAAGGTTTCGCATGTTTTTGTCAGCCACACTCATATTGATCATTTCATTGGCTTCGATCGATTGTTGAGATTACTTTTTGGGCGGGAAAAAACTCTGACCATTTTTGGCCCGAAAAATATTATTCAAAATGTGGCGGGTAAATTGGCAGGATTCACTTGGAACCTTGTTGACCAGTATGACGAATCGCTCACCATCGAAGTGGTTGAAGTGCGTGAGAGTGGTTTGCTGAAAGGCACCTTCCGGGCGATCGAACGGTTTCAACTTTGTGATGAACGGCAAGAATCTTTTGTCGATGGGATGATCGTGGATGATCCCACTTTCTCTGTGCGCGCGGCGATATTGGAACACCGAGTACCGTGTTTGGGGTTTGCGCTGGAAGAAAAACCGCATGTCAATATTGACAAAGATAAGTTGAAATCCATGAAAGCAGAGCCGGGACCTTGGCTCAATAAATTGAAGAAAAGTGTGTTGAGAGATGACTCTGAATCTACACTGATTGAAGTACCATTCAAGGAGCCTGATGGTTTCCGTACGGAAAACATCCCCCTGGAGCAGCTTAAGAACGACTTGGTAGAAGTTTTCCCGGGACAAAAAATTGGCTATGTGGTGGATACGGTTTTTAACGATCGCAATAGAAAGAAGATTGTGGGATTGGTGGATTCCGCAGATATTTTTTTCTGTGAATCACCTTTTCTAGCCGATGAGGAAGAACGAGGACAGGCGCGTTATCACCTGACATCCCGTCAAGCAGGGACTTTGGCCCGCGAGGCGGGCGTTAAACAATTGCAGGTCTTTCATTTTTCATCCCGGCACAAGGGCTGCCGGGAACAGTTTTATAATGAGGCTCAGGAAGCTTTTCACGGATAAGAGAAGCAAAGAATGAAGATTACAGAAAAAACCGCCAAAATGTTCCTCGTAGTGATAGTCATACTAGGTTTCAACTATGGCGTGAGCTTTCAGCAGTTTCTCCATTTTGACTGGACCGATCCGAAGGGATTGGGTGATTCACTGAGTTACCTTGCCATGTCAAACGGCGATTCTGATATTGCCTCGATCCATCGCTACCGCATCATCATTCCTTTTCTTGCAGACCTCGTTCGGGATGTGACCCGACCTTTGATTGCTTCTGATCAATTACATGTGATTGATGCGCTTAGTTTTTATGTTGTCAATTACCTAATTACAAGCCTGGCGGGTTTATTTTTATATCTCTTTCTTATTGAGTTGAAGTTTAAACCTGAGCGGTCTTTGATGGGAGTGTTTATATTTTTGGGGAGTCGAATTACGATTCTTTCGACAGGAGGGCCAATGGTGGACTCCTTATACTATCTGGCAATTATTGTCATTGTCTATTTTTGTTTGACTCAACGTTCAATGCTGCTCTGCCTGCTGACGCCACTTCTAATTCTCACTAAAGAGACAACGGTGCCGTTTTTATTTCTTCCGCTTTTGCTGAAAACAATAAATCGCAAACTTATTCTTCTGTCTTTGTCGGTGTCTTTTGCCAATCTCTTTTGGGTGAGGAGTCTGGTCACCGCCGCTTCACCTTATGTTCCCAAGTCAGGGGATCCAATTCTTGTTACGATCACAAGCCATCTTTCATCAGGATTGGAAAACCTCAGCCAAAGTTATTTCTCTTTAGCAGGCTGGCATGACCTTTTTTCACCCTTCTCAGTATTCTGGTTGATTGCCTTATTGGGAGCCTGGATTGAGTTCAAAAAGATTGATACCTATTATGAAATCCCACGTTTCCTCTTTTGGATCATTCCCATTGCATTTGCATACACGGTTCTAAGCTCCAATGCCGGGCGTATGTTGCATAGTTTGTTTCCACTTGTGATTCCATATGTTTTGATCGCAATTGATTACGTAATGTCCCGCAAACAACTGAAAGTTTGAGCTGACGACTTACAGAACACCGTCAATGAGCCCCCAATATTTATAGAGTAGAACGGACAGGTTTTTAATCAGCAGGCTATAAAGAATTATAAAGGCCGAGATATTGATTCATGATATTTCCCCAGTCAAAATTTTTTCGGATAAGGTTTTTGATTTGAGTTCCCATTTGTTGTCTAAGGACATTGTCCTGTAACAGATAAATTCGATCGCTGATTGCTTTTGGGTCGTCAGAAGTTAAATAACCGGTTTCCCCGTCGATGATAATGTCACGAGCGACACCCACAGGGGTAGCGACAATTGGCAGTCCATGGGCTCCGGCCTCAAGGAGAGGTTGCCCAAAATTTTCGTATTTGGAAGGGTACACAAATATGTCGGCCATTCTGTAATACTCCTTTAATTCCTCCTGTGTTTTTCTACCCGTGAAACTAATTCTATTGTTTAAGCTCAGCTTTTGGGCGAGGTCCTTTAATTCTTTTAAGTAGCCTGATCGGGTGACACTACTGGTTTTCTCTTCCCCCCCAACGATGGTTAAATGAAACGGGAACGTTAATTTTTCAACAGTCTGAATCAAAAGTTCGATGCGCCGTACCCTTGCTATTCGGCCAACAAAAAGAAGTTGCAGGGTGTTTTTGACGACTTTCTTCGTATCGTCTACCTTGATGCCCATAGGTATGACATGAATTTTATCCTTAGGGATTCCAAACTCCAGAGCATCTTCATATTCAAACTTTGAGGAGACAATGATGGCCTGAGCTCTTTTCGCCGAAGTTTTTAAGGTGATCCAGTCGTAAGCGTGATAAGGGAGTTGCTGGATAAAAGAGGGGAGATAGTTTTTGAATCCTAGAAGGGAGCCGTGGGTATTTAAAATGAAAGGTTTTTGCTTTAAGAGCGCAAAAAAAAACCGCTATCGGTTTGAAAATTTCGGTAATTGTGGCTGTGTAAAATATCAAAGTTTTTAAAGTGAGATAGCATTCCTGCGCTGATAATGTAGCGCATGATTTTTAATTGTGACTTGAACCGGTGAACAGACACATGACCTATTTTTTCTGACTGAGGGAGGTCAGGGGAAATATCTGAATAAGTTGTGAAGACTGGAGACGAGATCCCTTCTTCCTCAAGGTGTTGCGAAATTTGAAATGCCTGGTTCGCGGGGCCACAAATATAGGGTAGAAAGGTTTCTATGGTGCGTAGGATTTTCAAATCTGCTCCAGGTTGGAAGCGCCGGTTTGCCAGGGGGGTTGATGGATTTTCTTTTCAAGTACTTTTTTCTCGTGATCCAGAATTCCAACATGCTGTGTCAGGGTGCGCACCTGCGTTGTTAAGGCGGAAATACGAATAGAAAAATGCAGGCAAATGATCATGAGGAATAAGAGCCCGAAAAAGAATAATGTGGAAGTGAATAACGTGGCTCCAACCAGGCCTGAAACCCAACTTATGGCATCTTCAGAAACAGAAAGGATGAGCATTAAGGTTCCCGTAACAAGCCAGCCCATTGAGTACTCTTCGCTCAAGTGCTTTCTTCTGACCAGTTCAAATACATATGCGACCAGGAAGATGCATATTAAAATAGAAATTATTTGAATTCGAGGAGGCATGGATTACCTTTTAGAAGATTTTCTTAACAGGGTTACAAAGATTGAAAGAAACATTTTAAAAACATAGTAAATCGTTTTGTGCCCATGATGCATGGATTCTTTCACTGGACTAGCGTGCATGGTTACCGGAATTTCCTTAACCTTAAATCCACAACGGTTCATCAGAATAATAAAGTCGGCATCTGGGTAGTCGGGTGGATAATTATCGCTAGCGACAAACTGGATGGCCGATCCCTTGAGTGCTTGAAATCCTGAAGTGGGGTCGGTGACTTTTTGTCCGCACAAAAGAGAAGCAATGCTACCAAATAACAGCATTCCTGCATGGCGGGCCAGAGAAGATTTATAAGAATCTTTGCTCAAAAACCGTGAACCAATCACCACGTCACAATCGTCCTTCTGAACTGTTTCGATCAGGTTCTTAATATCTGCAGGGTCGTGCTGGCCATCGGAGTCCATTTGAACCACGATAGAGAAATCATTTTTTACGGCATATAAAAATCCTGTTTGCAGGGCGATGCCATAGCCCGAGTTGTAGGGTAGGGTAATGACTTCTGCGTTGTGCTCGAGGACTACTTTTTCTGTGTTGTCAGAAGAACCATCATTGATCACCAATATAGGGAGTCCAGGTGATTTTTTTTGGATACCCTCAAGGACCGCGCCTATATTTTTCTCTTCATTATAGGCGGGAATGATGATTAGAGTTTTAGGTGGTCTGGTCAAGGGCTCCTGGGACGAAAAGGTTTCCGCTACATCATCCATCTGGATAACCGCCGACTCATTTTGTGGCTGTGTCTGAGGTTTGAAAGTTTGGTAGCTGAGAGTTTTCATTCACCGGAGATCGTAAATACATAATGAAAAATCATCTTTGAGTCAGCCTGATGTCTTCGGGATCTTTTGTAACCGTTATACAAAATTAGCTCACGAATCAGGGCCGAACCGTTTAATTACTGAGGTACACACTTATAAAACGGTTTTTTACGAAACAAACTTGACCTTTAATCCGCCACCATTTTATATGAAATATAACCTATTGTAAACAAATAGGTTAGGGGTTGGTGGGAGGCTTGGAAACGTGCGAATACTCAGAAAGAAGCACTCTTGATGTTTGACAGCTTGTAGGAATCACGGATTCGTGCTGAAAGCACTCGTAATAGAGGAACCAGAGCCTCAGGATTGGTTTTCTCCATGGTGTGGAAACACTCTTGGGTAATAACAGACACTTCACTGTCGTCAAGAGCGGTAACCGTTGCAGACCGTGGCTGGCCGTCTATCAATCCCATTTCTCCGAAAATATCTTTTGCCTTAAGGATACCAATGACCTGTTTTCGCCCATTGCATACCTTGGAAACTTCAAACTTTCCTTCTTCGACGAGATAGGCGAAATCACTGGGGCTGTTTTCTTCGAATACAACTTCTCCCGGTTTAAAGTGCATGACTTTCATCTTTCTAGTCTCCTTTTTTGTGAAAAAATCCGTACAGGCTGGTTTTATTTGGTGAGGTGGTTCTATTTGCAGGTGATATTTTGTTTAGATTAATGATGGTAGATCGCAGTTTTTCTGTTAATGACTTAATCAGGGTGGTCATGAAGTGTGGGTTGAATTTTGTCAGGTAATTAAACCTGTATCTTTCAATGATCGTGCACTGAGTGTCTTGCAGAGCAATGGCTGTTGCCGAGCGAGGATACTTGTCTATCAAACCCATTTCTCCAAACATGTCATTATTGCCCAGTTTGCGGACCAGGGACCGATTGCCTGAGGAATCTTCTCGATAGACACCGACAAGACCCGAGTTAATAATGTAAGCACAGCTACTGGTTTGCCCTTCCATGAAGATGATTTCACCTTTATAAAAGGTTGTAGTGTTGTGTTCCATGACGCCTAGCCTTTCCCCGCGGGTATTGCCAGCTCACCACGACGCCGGTTCTTCATTTCATCTCTCAATAATCTTGTGGTTTGTCGCAATCGCTGCGATAAAACTTCCAAAAGTGGACTTAATGTCAAAGGTTCATTTTCAATTAAATAGTGCAGCGTCTTTGGGGTAATGACTGAAAGCGTGCAGTCTTCAAGAGCAAAAGCTGTAGCGGAACGAACTTCTTCATCGATCAAGGCCATCTCTCCAAATATGGCATTTTTGTGTAATATAGCTAGAACTTTGTGTTTATCATGAATATCCTTACCCGATACAATTGCGATCCTTCCCTTGTCAATCATGTAAGCGCAATCACCCGGCAGGCCTTCGGTGAAGATTAGATCAAACTTTTTGTAAGTAACTTTTTTCATGAAAACGCACCGACTTTTCTGTTAAATATAAAATGGCCCTGCCTCAAATTCTTTAAACCGCTAAACGTCTATCTGCGCCAGGAAGTTTGTAACCCTGTTTCAAGCAATTCATTGTTTCCCTTAGTCTACTGCTCAGAATTTTCATAATAGGGAGTAAGGATTCAGGATTTTTTTGGACCAGGTTGTCAAAGGTTTCAGGCGTTAATATGTAAACCACCGAATCTTTCCGAGCCCGTGCGGTCGCTGAGCGTGGTAAGCCGTCAATCAGGCCCATTTCTCCAAAAATTTCGTTATTTTCCAGGACCCCCAAAACTTTCTGCCCGCTTGGGGTGCTTTCAAGAATTTCTATGGAGCCCGCTCCAATTATATAGGCACAATCGCTTGGGTTTCCCTCATGGAAAATGACTTCACCTTTGTTTAGTTTTTTTTTAAGATTCATAGATCTCGCCCCAAATTTTTATAACTACTCCATTTTACTTAAATATAAGCAATAAACAGGCCAAAAGTGATTGATAAAGGACAAGTTCCTTAAGTATGTGTAAATAAAGAACTTAAAAAGTGTTTAAATATTCTAATTGGGTTCAGCCTGTTGATGTGGTGGTGATTTATGGCAATTATTTTAGAAAAGTGTATGAATTATTGCAATTTAATGGTGGGGAGGTGGG